>NZ_JADEWA010000346.1:0-5876 GCF_015207865.1 Dolichospermum sp. LEGE 00246 | reverse complement strand
GTTGGGGGTGGGGTTCTTGTTCCGGGGTTGATGATAACTTGCTGTAATTCAAAAAAATCCAGAATTTATTTATTCTCACTTAGTGAAATTTTGATCTTTTTCTGCATATATCACGCCAAAGAAATAACCTCTAAAAATTTATATATTTCTTGAAGGAGTAATTCAATAAATGTGTGGAATAACTGGTTTTTTTACCACTGAAAAACAACTATCTAGTGAAGAAATTGGCAATATCGTCGAAAATATGTGCCAATCTCTGATTCATCGTGGTCCTGATGATGGTGGAATTTGGATTGATGAAGAGGTGGGGATAGCTCTAGGACACAGACGATTATCTATAGTAGATTTATCACCAGAAGGACATCAACCGATGATCTCTGCTAATCGTCGCTATGTAATCGTGTTCAATGGTGAAGTTTATAATTTTCCGGAATTAAGAAAGCAGTTACAAAGCCTTGGATATAACTTTAGAGGTCATTCTGATACGGAAGTAATGTTAGCTAGTTTTTGCGAATGGGGGGTTATAGAAGCAACCAAACGATTTAATGGGATGTTTGCGTTTGCATTGTGGGACAAAGCAGAACGCATTTTACATTTGGGACGCGATCGCATTGGTGAAAAGCCTTTATATTATGGTTGGTGTGGTGATACTTTTATATTTGCTTCGGAATTAAAAGCTTTTAAAGCCCATCCTGATTTTCAGCCAGAAATCAACCGCGATGCTTTGGCTTTATTCCTGCGTTTTTCCTATATTCCTGCCCCTTATTCCATCTATAAAGGTATCTATAAATTACCCCCTGGGACTCTCCTCAGTTGGAATGGGAGTAGAACTCACCCCCAACCAGTGGCCTATTGGTCGGCAAAAATTGTAGCAGAATCAGGTGTTGCTTATCCCTTCACAGGCTCAGAGAATGAAGCTATAGTAAACCTAGAGGGATTATTAAAAGATGCAGTGGGAATGCGAATGCTGGCAGATGTGCCTTTGGGTGCATTCCTATCTGGGGGAATTGACTCCTCTATAGTCGTAGCTCTCATGCAAGCTCAAAGCCATCAACCTGTAAAAACCTTTAGTATTGGTTTTTATGAAGATGCTTACAATGAGGCTCAATATGCTAAAGCTGTAGCCCAGCATTTGGGTACAGATCATACAGAATTTTATGTAACGGCAAATGAAGCACTAGCAGTTATACCCAAACTACCCAGTTTATATGACGAGCCGTTTTCTGATTCTTCCCAAATTCCCACATTTTTAGTATCTCAACTTGCTAGAAATCATGTGACTGTCAGCCTTTCCGGTGATGCAGGTGATGAATTGTTTGCTGGATATAATCGCTATTTTTGGGGACGTAGTATTTGGCAGAAAATAGGCTGGATACCGAAAACAGTTCGTCATTCCACCGCAAAAGCTTTAACAAGTGTTTCCCCCCAAACTTGGAATCAAGGTTTTGCATCTGTAGATGCCATGTTGCCTACAAAGCTTAAAGTAGAAGCTTCCGGTTATAAATTACATAAGTTAGCAAGCATTTTAGCAGTTCCCAACCCCGATATTATGTATGCGGGTTTAGTATCCCATTGGCAAGCGTCAGAGGAAGTTGTTATTGGTAGTTCTGAACTTAGCACAGTTTTGAATGAGCGCAATTTGTCGGACAGCCTACCAGATTTCACAGAACGTATGATGTACTTGGATTTAATCAGCTACTTACCAGATGACATCTTGGTGAAAGTAGATCGTGCCAGCATGGGTGTGAGTCTAGAAAGTCGCATACCTTTTCTAGACCATCGGGTTGTAGAATTTGCTTGGCAAATCCCCTTATCCATGAAAATACGTGGTAATCAAGGGAAGTGGTTATTACGCCAGCTTTTGTATAAATACGTACCCAGAGAATTAATCGAGCGTCCCAAAATGGGCTTTGGTATTCCCATTGATAGCTGGTTGCGTGGACCATTACGAGAATGGGCAGAAGATTTGTTGAATGAGTCTCGATTGAGACAAGAAGGCTATTTCAATCCTCAACCAATTCGGCAAAAGTGGGATGAACACCAAACTGGCAAATTCAACTGGCAATATTATCTTTGGGATGTACTGATGTTCCAAGCTTGGTTAGCTGAAAACCAATTAGGGCTTGCTGAATAAATAAAAAATTTTCAAATTCCATTCAGAAAATAAAAACATGAATAATATCGCAGTCATTGGTCTTGGCTACGTTGGGTTACCTGTGGCTTTAGCAATTGCAAAAAAATTTCCCAATACAGTTGGGTTTGATATTAATCAAGAGAAAATTACCGCATTAAATCAAGGCATAGATTTTACAGGAGAAGTTACTAGTGATGAACTCAAAAATACATCTCTCAAAATAACTTGTGATCCAATTGATTTAGCTGATTGCAACTTCTTTATTGTCGCCGTCCCTACGCCAATTGATAATAACCGTGTTCCTGATTTAACTCCACTGATTAAAGCCTCAGAAACCATTGGTAAAGTCCTTAAAAAAGGTGATGTCGTAGTTTATGAATCCACTGTTTATCCAGGAGTCACCGAAGAAGTTTGTGGTGCTGTTCTAGCACGGGTATCTGATTTACAACAGGGTATTGATTTCAAATTGGGCTATTCACCCGAACGAATTAACCCAGGTGATAAAACACATACCTTAGAAAAAATTGTTAAAGTAGTCGCAGGTGAAGACCCGGAAACATTAGAACAAATCGCTAATGTATATGGTGCTGTTGTTGACGCTGGTGTTTACCGCGCCCAATCCATTAAAGTAGCTGAAGCGGCAAAAGTCATTGAAAATACCCAACGGGATCTTAACATTGCCTTGATGAATGAACTAGCAATAATTTGCGATCGCCTGAATATTCGCACCCGTGATGTCTTAGCGGCTGCGGGGACAAAGTGGAATTTTCTACCCTTCACTCCAGGTCTTGTCGGGGGTCACTGCATCGGTGTAGACCCTTACTATCTCACAGCCAAAGCCCAACAAGTTGGCTATTATCCCCAGGTAATTCTCGCGGGACGACGGATTAACGACAACATGGGTCAATTCTTGGGTAGTCGGTTGGTGAAACTGCTTGTAGAAGCCAATGTGACAATCAAAAATGCGCGAGTGGGGATTTTGGGACTTACCTTTAAAGAAAATGTCCCAGATTTAAGAAATAGTCGCATTCCCGATATCATTCATGAATTGCAACAATTTGGGATTGACCCCCTAGTACATGACTCTTTAGCGGAAAATAGTCATGCAGTCCATGAATATGGGATTCAATTATCTGATTGGAAAGAACTTACATATCTTGATGCCCTAATTTTAGCAGTTCCCCATCAAGAATATTTAGAAATGCCAGCAGAGAGACTATTTGCTCACATTCGTCCAGGGGGAATCTTCATGGATATAAAATCAATATTTGAACCTGGGGATATACCGACAAATATTAATTATTGGAGTTTATAAACGGTGAAATTATGGCGAAAATTTTAGTTACAGGTGCGGCTGGTTTTATTGGTTTTCACCTCAGCCAACGCTTACTAGAAAGAGGTGATCAAGTTGTAGGTTTAGATAACCTCAACGATTACTACGATGTTACCTTAAAAAAAGACAGATTAGAGCAACTTTTAGCGAACCCCAATTTTAGCTTTCATTTATTGGATTTAGCAGACCGAGAAGGCATCCCTAAATTATTCGCTCAATCTAGTTTTGATAAAGTCGTCAATTTAGCTGCCCAAGCCGGAGTCCGTTATTCATTAAAAAATCCCCATGCTTATGTAGATAGTAATTTAGTGGGATTTGTGAATATTCTCGAAGGTTGTCGGCATACAAACGTTCAACATTTAGTATTTGCTTCTTCCAGTTCAGTTTACGGTGCAAATACAAAAACTCCCTTCTCCGTTCACGACAATGTAGATCATCCCGTAAGTTTGTACGCAGCTACCAAAAAAGCCAACGAATTAATGGCACATACCTACAGTAGTTTGTATGGCTTACCAGCTTCAGGATTAAGATTTTTTACAGTTTACGGTCCTTGGGGTCGTCCTGATATGGCATTATTTCTGTTTACCAAAGCAATTTTAGCAGGACAACCAATTGATGTTTTTAATTACGGGAAAATGAGGCGGGATTTTACGTATATTGATGACATTGTAGAAGGCGTAATTCGTGTTGTTGATAACGTGGCTGCATCAAATCCCAACTGGTCAGGAAATGCCCCAGATCCTGCCACAAGTTATGCCCCCTACAAAAATTATAATATCGGTAATAATCAGCCGGTGGAATTAATGCACTTTATCGAAACCTTAGAAAATTGCTTGGGAATGAAAGCAGAGAAAAATTTGCTCCCCATGCAAGCTGGTGATGTACCAGCAACCTATGCCGATGTTGATGCCTTAGTGACAGATGTGGGTTTTAAACCGAATACCTCAATTGAGGAGGGAATCGAGCGATTTGTGAAATGGTATCGGTCATATTACCAAGTTTAAAAAATCCGGCGTTGGCGAATGAAAGTATGAATTTATCTCACGCAGAGGCGCAAAGAGTAAGAGTAAGAGAAATGGAATTTTTGATTTTCATATCTTAATTCAGCAACGCCAGAAATACCTACCTTTCTATGTCACAAAAAATTAAATTGCTGCACATTACCACCGTTCCCGAAACCTTTTCCTTTTTTCGTGGACAGATTGCTTATATGAAAGCACGAGGATATGATATTCATGCTCTATCCTCACCTGGAGAAGCTGTAGAAGAAGTTAGTTCCCGTGAAAATATACCATTCCACACGGTGACAATGCCCCGACGGATCACACCACTCCAGGATATTGTGGCTATTTGGCAAATTTGGCAACAAATCCGCACTATCAAGCCTGTGATAGTACATTCCCATACTCCTAAAGGTGGATTATTAGGAACTATTGCGGCTTGGTTAGCACAAGTACCTGTGAGAATTTATCATATTCGGGGATTGCCCTTAATGACAGCAACAGGATATAAACGCATCCTACTATCATGGAGTGAAAAGGTTTCCTGTTTACTGGCACATCAGGTGATTTGTGTGAGTCATTCCCTGCGAGAAGTGGCAATTAGTGAGGGTCTTTGTCCCCAGGAAAAGATTACCGTATTAGGTGGAGGAAGTAGTAATGGGGTGGATGCAAGCGATCGCTTTAATCCCGCTAATCTACCACCTCAGACCAGAAAAGAAGTTCGTCAACAATATGGTATTCCTGATGATGCCATTGTCATTGGCTTTGTCGGTCGGATTGTCCGCGATAAAGGTGTGGAAGAATTAGTTGCAGCTTGGAAAATTCTCCGCGCAGAGTTTCCCAATTTGCATTTACTCCTAGTTGGGTATTTTGAATCTCAAGACCCCATATCTGCTCAAACCAAGGAAATACTGCAAACTGACGATCGCATCCATGCAACAGGGGGCAAAGATCACACCCCGCCATTGTACGCGGCAATGGATGTGTTTACTTTACCAACTTATCGTGAAGGCTTTCCTAATGTCCCTCTGGAAGCTGCGGCCATGAAACTACCTGTAGTCGCCACCAAGATTCCTGGTTGCATAGATGCAGTTGAAGGTGGAGTAACAGGGACACTTGTACCATCCCATGATGGGTCAGCTTTAGCCGAAGGAATTCGTCATTATGTGGTTAATTCCGAACTCCGACAACAACATGGTTTGGCTGGACGAGAGCGGGTTTTGCAAGAATTCCGCCAAGAAGATATTTGGAATGCGCTAGATCAGGAATATGTGCGAATTTTAAAAGCGCAGGGATTACCTATTTCTAATCTCCCTCGTCAGATAGAAGAAATATTGATGTAGAAGTAGTTTAAGTTTGATTCTATAAATAGGGGTTTAGCAATGCTAAACCCCTACAAATTTAGGTT
>NZ_JADEWA010000036.1:0-21870 GCF_015207865.1 Dolichospermum sp. LEGE 00246 | reverse complement strand
CCCCCAACCCCCTCCAATATCAAAAGTTTATTCTTTTCTCCCCCCCGTTGCGGGGGTGCGGGGAAGGGGCTTTGAGAAATGGGGTTACTCAAATGGATTTTATGATGTAGGTGGCTGTTCTGGGAACATACATTTATCTGAGTCACAACCACTAGGGCCTGCTTCTGATAATTCTCCTAAATCGTAACGACTTAGGACTCCACAGAAATCATCTGTTTTCCGTCGGGCTTTGACTTCTTTAGATAGGCTTTCATAAGTAGCTTTGTCTACAGGTTCAAAGGGGAGACGGGGGAAGGATTGCAAGTCATCAAATCGGGCTAATAAGGCAGCAGAAATATATCCTTCATCATTTTGAATGGCTTCATAGATGCGTGTTCCTAATAGTTCAACTTCCTCGGAACGGAGTTCTAGGGTTGCTGAGGTGTTATGGGTGACGTAATGACTTTGGACTTGCATGACAAAATCCAGTTGCGCTAAGACGGAAAACTGGGAAACTTCTATTTCATCAGCGCCGGGTAAATCAGCCCAAGATACAGCGACGGGGATTTCGACTAACCATTCTGTACACCGAGGATCAAAAGGATCATTGAGGAGGTTGCCGTTTTCGTCTTTGTCCGATTGGGAGGGGATGACGTTGTAACCATAGTCTATACAAGCTAGGGCTACGGGGTCATTTTTACGGAAGGTAATGCGCCGGATGAATCTTTGGGCTTTGGGGGGATGCCAACCGGGTGATGCTCCGGTTAAGAGGGATTTGGTATTGTGAGATTTCAGCGCTCCTTGCCAGTACCAAGAATCGTCATCATTTACACCTGCCACTGCAAAGTCATAGCTGTAATCAGGTATGGTTTCAAATTCGATAGCAGCCACTCGATAGGGACTAAAGGCAAATTGACGTTTTGGTGCAAATAAAGGACGTAAACCACACTTACGACTATGGGTATTGAGATAAGTCAGTGATTCTGGTTGAGATAGTATTCGGCTTAAAGACAAACCCCACATATTTTTAGTTTTCTGTAGGTTCTCTCCCTGGGTGTTATGGAAAATTGAGAAGCAGAGTCCGACGGCTTCACCCACTTGTTGTAAGTTGCGGATGAATGCTTCACTAGCGGAGTCAATTGATAATGATCCTTTCTCACGGACACAGCCATCTGTATCAATGAGACCACAGAAAAATGACAGGATTGTTTCTCGTGATGAACGACGGATTGCTTGGGGAATCCTGTCAAGATCAATACTATGAGATTTGTCTAGTTGATTGAGTTTCAGCCAATCAAACAGTTGTTTGCAAGCAAAAGTCAGTTCTCCTCGTGAGTTGTCATTGCGAGGATCGTAACTAACAGTTCCAGTTAGTCCAAACCACTTGGAGGAAATGGTTTGTAGTCGTTCTACTAGATCAAATTCTTGAGCATTAAAGGCAAAACGAATCCGATATTTGTTTTCACTGAAAGCACCGTCTCCAAACAAGCAACCCAAAAAGTAGCCAATTTCCGGGTTAAGGGTGGTAGGAGTAACAATATCTTTGGTTAAGATACCTCGGCTATGTCCTTCTGTTTCTTGACGGTAATCACGAGTGTATTGGTGAGGGTTAATACTCAAAAGTAGAGCATCTTCTTGTTTGCTGTATTCTCCAAGAGAATAGGTGATTTCCATTCCGATGGTTAGTTGGTCAGCACGTACCCAAGCATTATCTACGTTGAGACGATGGTTAGGAGTCATGCGTAAGACTCGACCATTATTTAAGGTGATTCGGACTAGGTTTAGAGGCTGATTGGCGATCGCTTTATCTGCTGCTATACCTTCACGAACACTTAGGTCTAATCCTTCTGTTTCACCACTTCCCGCATCTATAATTTCATCAGCGTAAAGCAAACCTTGATCAAATATCCGTAATGCTGTGCGGTCTAAACAACCAGCGGGCTGGACTGTGGTACAACGATTGGGGCGTTTGATTTGATGGCGATCGCAATATTCCCACACTACTTTATGAACGACATCTTTCCAGAAGTTGAGATATTTTTGTTCACCACGTTTAAAAATCAGTCCTTCAGGAGTTTCGGGTCTTCCTGCTTCCCACCACCGTAACCAATCTGTCCCAAAAGCATGAACAAAGAAATCAAATAATCCGGTGAAGGATACACCGACAATGGGATCTAATTCCCGGCTGTATTGATAGCGGGGTTCAAGGAATTGGTGATTTAACAGGGCAACGACGGAAAGCGCACCAGCGGTAAATGCCTCTTTTTGTTCTTTATAGTTTTCGGGGTCGAGTTGGTTTAAGTGTACCTCAGCCAAATTACAGTGGAAGTCAGCACCAATAATCTCCAGTTTTGTTACCCTAGAGGCTTTTTATCCTCTAGTTCTTGATTTTCGGGGTTGTTACAACTTGTGACAACTTAATTCAATCAAGCTCGGCGTACATTTTCGCTTTGTAGCGTCAGGCACTCTTGGGGGAGTTATCGCTTCCTTGTCGCTCATCCCCTACGCTCTACGGTGCTGGTGGTATCCAGTTACCTCGGTATTAGCAAGTAATCTTGTCATATAAGTTTGGAGAAAACTTACAAATTTATATAAAAGACGACTTTGTTCTCAGCTTTCACCGATTTTGCCTGATTTTTATACGTGAGGCAAGTATTATAAAATACCACACGGGTTTAATCCATATCTACCCAAACGATGTTCTACTTCATCAGTACCAACTTCAGGATAGTATTCTTGTATCCATTCTCTGGCTTTTCCTTGGTCGTAAGCTTGCAAAAAGTCTTTTTTGATTTCTGGTGTATTTAATAAATCAGCATTAGCTCTAGCAACTGCTTCACCAGCCCATTGAATTGCTCCTTCACCACTATAATACTGCTTTTGAACTGCTGCAATAGATTCTTCTAAGGTTGGTTTATGGTGAAAGACTCGGCTATGGTTCGCCATTCGCAAAGAATCACGCTCTGGATCTATCCGCCAGTTGCCTTCTGCGTCTTGTTGCCATAAGTTATCTTTGGCAGTTGCGCCTTGTTCATCTTCAGAAACGAATTGTCTCATCCCGGCACTGTTAGAAACTAAAATGCCTTCGCAGACAAATTCGTGAACAGTCGCAACTTCAATATCATAAGTAGGTGCAGAGCGTACATTTAGCTCTACACCTAAAACCTTGACTGGTACTAAATCAGTAGCTTCAGGAATATATTTTTTCAGGGTGGGGAGTATCATTTGTTGATGAATAGCACCCCAGTGATATTGAGTGGTGTTAATAATAGGGCGAACCATAGCTTTCGGGAAGCCGTGGTCTTTAAATGATTTGGGAGTCTGACGTTTCTGGCTAGAAAACTGAAGGGAATATTTTTCAAAGCAGTTTTCAACAGATTGATATGCTGCTGCACCAACTGTTACTAGTTCGCCTTCCCATTTGCCCGTTCGCTTGCGAATTGAACTACACATCCGGGTTGTAATTCCCAGGGATGCGTAAAGTGCTTGAATTTGCTGTAAAAATCGCTGGTGAACTGAAGCTACTAAAACTCCTTGAGAATGACACCCATCAGCGTCAGCAAGACCAGCTAAGTAAGCTTTACGAATGTCGGCTTTAGCCAACAGAATGCAATCAGGAATATTTAATGGCTGGAATGCTTGTTTGAATGACTTGAGATATTGATTTAAGGCTGATGAGTTAAATTGTAGCTCGTAGGCTTTGGTTCGGCACTGTTCGGGAGTCCGCAGTGTGTGAGTTTCTAAACCAAAGTCGCTCCCAACAGCAATTAAACGTTCCAAAATATTGGGGCTATCTTCATGAACTCGAAATCTAACTCTTGATCCATCAGAACTAACTGAACCATCACCATGCAAATAGCCGATGAAGTAAGCAACATCAGGAGTTAATGCAGGAACAGTAATTTTCTTGGTTTTACCTTCGACTTTACCCCGAAACTCAGGCAGTTCAGTGGGTGTACCGGGTATAGTCTGTGGCACGAATATCAAGCGATCGCCTGATTGCAAATCCTGAGCTTTAACCATTTTATAATTGCCGTACACATCCGTGAAAACGGCAACTTTGTGATCGGCTGTACATTCAAAGCTACCATCTTGAGTTTGAATTCGGCAGAGAGATTGTTCACCTTGAATAAAGAAGTTAGTAACAGGATAAAAACCCTTGCTGGTGAGAACGCGATCGCCTACACGCACCTTAGCAATGGGAACTAAGCCTGATTCTGTATGAACTAAGGCATCTTCAGGAAGACAGCGCCGAATATTGCCAGCAACTATTGTGACAGCAGCTTCATCAATTAATAAGCAGCATTCGACAGAATTTAATTGTCTGCCTATTGCCTTATTGAGAATAGAGGCGCAACGCTGATACAATCCGGGCAACTTCACAGGGTTAGCCATACCGCCAAAACCTTTGAGGGTTTCCCCAGATTGGCGGACATCGCTAATATCAACAATCACCTGAACGTCACCTGTAAAACGTTCATCCGTAGAAAGTTCTAACAGGGTTTGATAGGATTTTACCCAACCTTCCCGACTGTCTCCGACGTGGATAGTAGCGGTGTTAGCTTCTATATGGGTTTGTGTAAATTCACGCCGCTGTGCTGGGGGTGTGCTGCCAATTTCACCTTTAATGGTGATATTGAGGCGATTACGGATAGGGGGAAGTTGATTAATATATTGTGGTTCGATGATAGCACCTGTACCACAACCCATCATGGCTAAGTCCATCATCAACCCAAAAGCACTCCAGTCTACAAGGTTGGTAGATGTGCAGTTATAAGCACCGGAGAAGTTTTTGGGTTTGGTTAACCAATTTGTGCCACCAACCCACATCCAGCGCCCACTAGGGAGGGATTTCATGTTCCGCTGCATCTTGTCTAAAATGGCAGCTTCTTCACGGGTGAGTTTTCCCAGTTCTACTAAACCGCGTAAAGTGCGATCGCACACCTGATCCCATGTTTCTCTTAACCCTGCCTCTGTCCGACGGCTGTAGGTTCTAAAAAACACTGGATTGGCTGCTGGAGCAGATTCTGGAAAAGCTGCACCCTGACGTTGACGTTCAAGTTCTCGAACCATGATAAAGTATGATTGCTTATGGACAAACTATGACTATACGCCAAGTAGATTGAGGATTAAAGATTGAAAAATTTACCACTTTGCGCTATAGCTTAGTCTGTGTCAATTATAACTATATTTTTGTTTTTAGGTTAAGTATAATACCCTGACAGTGCATTATCAGGGTATTAGAATCTCAAAGTTTTACCTGTCAGTTTTCGTAGAATGGGCTATCTGTGTAATAGTGCTGTTTGTGTAATTTTTGCGTTGACTATTCATCAAGCAGAGACAGCCAGTAAAGATGCCAATTCACTTATATTATTTACAACTTGACGTAATTGCTCACTGAAATAGATAACTTCATAATTAGGTGCAAGTTCTTTTTGCAGTTGTTTCCACAAACTAATCCCTTCTTGTTCAAAAGCTGCTGCTGCTTCTGGACTCAAATCTGGTGAATTACCAGGATCTTGCCAATTTAATGTGGCATTATAAGCAATTGCCCATTTTCTCAAATGGTTAATGGTTTCTTGGCTGAGGGGCAGTTTTGCTGGGTCAATGTTACCAACTTTATCAGCATCTGCCCACCATAAAGGGTCGCACCCATAATCAGCCATTAGTTTAATTTTTATTGCCATAGCTACTACGGTGGAATTATGGTAATGAGGCTGGATTAGCTCCAACTATATAACCATTATCGCCTACTGTCACTGCTATATACTGCTTTTTTCCATTAAAATTTACTTCATAGATTTCTCTTCGAGGTTCTACTGTTCCTTGATAACCAAGAAATATTCCACTGATTACAGCAGCCATAACAACATCGGCAATTTCATCTTCAGAAATTCCCCGTTTGGCAAAGTCTTCTTGATGTTTCTCCAAAATGTGTAATAGTCCACTTCCTCTTTTACCAGGTTTTCCCTCTTCTAAAAATACGATTTTGCCATCAGCTTGTTTAGCAATCTTAACTATTTTTTCAGAGGTATGCTTAATGCCAAGTTTGACAAGTTCCGATATTAAGGCTGATTTTTCAGCACTATCCATTTTTTCTCCTTAAATTGGGGGTAGTCTCACGCAAAGGCGCAAAGACGCAAAGAACTGCCAATTTAGCGTTACGGATTTACTACTTTGCGCTATCTACCGATTTAATATCTCATAGTTAAATATGATTCATTTGCCAATTTGGCTGTTTTTTGCAATTGACCACTTTGCGCTATGTCTTGTAATGTGTAAATTATGACTATATTTAAAAAGCATCTTACACCTTGGCGAAGTCTGATTACCCGCGCCCTACATCAAAATCGTAGCCTCGTTTATGCCCGCTATGTACAACTGGCAACGGTGCGGGAAAATGGCTTTCCTGCTAATCGTACCGTCGTGTTTCGTGGCTTTCTAGACGATACCAATCAGCTAAAATTTATTACCGATATTCGTAGTGAAAAAGCTGAACAAATATCAAAACAACCCGCAGCGGAAGTTTGCTGGTATTTTCCCAACACCAGAGAACAATTTCGGATTACTGGAGAATTAATATTAGTAAGTGCTGATTCTCACCCCCATTTACAACCTGCGAGAATTAAAATGTGGCAAGAATTAAGTGATGCAGCTAGGTTACAATTTGCTTGGCCTATTCCGGGTGACATGAGAGTACAAACATCAGAAGCTTTTGCACCACCAGCACCAGACAATATTCAACCATTAGAAAATTTTTGTTTATTATTACTTGAACCAGTAAAAGTAGATCATTTACAATTGCGGGGTGAACCACAGAATAGATGGATTTATCATCGCCATGAACAACAAGAATGGTTGACAGAAGCAATAAACCCTTAAAAAAATCCTGCTGGGAAACCTTTAAGAAATTCTTAGGACTGATTGTTTTTGCCAAGCCTATCGAGAAACGAAAGTTCATTGATTAATTTTTTTTGTTGGGTTGCACTTTCGCTTAACCCAATCTACAATTTTATTAACATCAAATTAAATATCCTCTTGATATTTCACTAATAAACTAGGAATGTAATCATATCCATCAACGCCAATAATAGCAATCATATTCGGGCGATTTTGTTGCAGTAATAATTGAAATTTGTCTGTGGTAATTTGCCCTCTAATAATTGTCAATAAAGCAGCAGGTTGTCGCCATTCATCAGAGGCAATTTGCTCTAGAAGATACATTCCCAAACTACCAGAGTAAACTGCTTTCTCATAATTAGCCATAAGATAATTAGCTTCAGCTAAATATGCTAAATTTCTGCCTTGTAAATACAAATCGCCAGAAATTTGGGCAATTTTAAAGGCATTTTCTAAATATTTAATTGCCTGTGGATATTGTGCAGTAACTAAATAAGCAATTCCTAGACTACTAAAACATAAAGCTTGACTTTGTAAATCGTTTAATTTTTCTGCTAATTTTAAACCTTGTTCTAGATAGTTAATAGCAGATTCATAAACTTCAGGTTCACTAATTTCTGTTTGCTTGGCTTGCATAACTTCGCTATAACCTAGATTTACCAAAGCATTAGCTTCTCCAGTTTTGTCTCCTGTTTGTCTACTAAAAATTAATGCCCGTTGACTATAATTAATGGCTTCACCATAATTTTCTTGTTGTACATAAGTCCGACTTAGGTGATTGAGATTGGCAATTTCACAGGTTTTATCTCCGGCAGTTCTAGCTATTTCTAAGGCTTGTTGATGAAAATTAAGAGAGCGATCATATCTGCCTAAACCGCGCTGAGAATACCCCAATAATGTCAAAATCCGGGCTTTTTCTTGAGTACCTTCGGCAGAACGCAAGGGGGCATCTAAATAATCTAAAGCATCCCGTAAATAACTACCAGAAAATGAGGCAAAAATCCCACCGTAGAGAGGGAAATAAGGACGTTGGGCAAAGGTTCGCAAAATTTGCAGCATGATTTGGGATGCACCATTGCTATATATTATGGCTTGATTTTGAAAACCACTAGCTAATTGACTCCAAATTACGGCAAAGGTTAAAAATGTGGAAATAGATAATTTAGGACCTGCTTTAATATCATAAGCTTGTTGATAGCGAAGCGCTCCGTAGGAATCAAACCAATTAATTAACCCTCTTTGCAAAAGCTGTAAAACTATTGTTAATTCTACCCAGTTACTCAAACTAATTTGCTGTTGTTGTTGAGCAAATTCTATGGCTGATTGTTCTTTTGCGAGAATCTCAAAAAATGCTTGGGGAACTTCACTATTAACTACTTTAGCCCAACTTGCCCAAGGACTATTTTCTCCAGGTATACCACCAAATCCTAGAGAACTTTTGGGTTCATACATCCAATTTAGTAAATTTGCTTGAATTTTTTGCCAAGAGGTGACACCACGATTAATCCCGTCAGCAATTTGCTGAAAATCTTGATTAGCACCGGCAAATTGTTGTAAAGATTTGGCTAACTGTTGAAGTTGAGATAAATTTAAGGGATACTTCAAATTAGGATCAGTCGCTCGCAATAAAGCTGTTAATCGCTCATCTGCGGTAGCTGTGGTAATTTCCCGCATAGATAGGGATATCACTTCAGTGGCTTTATTTTGTTCTTGCCACCGTTGCCATTGAGTTTGGATGGTTTTAGCTGCGCGTAAACTCCGGGTAGCTTTGGCTTTTTTCAGTTCATCGGTTTCCGAGTCTACCTGAGATTGGATCGTATTGAGGCGATCGCTCAAAACTAATTCAAACACCTCCCCAGTCCCGGAAGTGATACCTTTGAGCAACATTTGATAAACCTGCTCTACAGAGCTAATTTTACCCTTGAGAGTGGTTTCGATAATATCGTTAATTAAAGCGAGATAATGCTCGCGCAATGGTAAAGGGTCTGACACTTTAGCTAATAGAGAACATCACAACAATTCTCATTGTAGCTGTTGCAGGTTGAGAGATTGAGGATTGACTGTGATTCAATTCCCGTTTGATGACTGAACGATAAGTAATTGGACAAAAATATTTACAGTCATTGCGAGCGAAGGGAAGCAATCACAACCCTGGCGATTGCTTCATTTCACTTCGTTTCATATGGCTAATGCCATGCAACGCTTACGTAATAACATTGTGTAATTAATTCTGTCTCACTACTTAGAATCTAAAATAATCACAATTTGGAATCTAAATTACAACAGCGATCGCGCACATTGACAAAATCTGGTAAATTTTGGATTATATAGGTAAGGCATTGGAAGTCTATTTGTGATGTTTGTACGGTCATGGGTATTGTATTCTATTGAAATTAGGCAATAAATTTTAGTTTAGAGCCAGATTTATAAGGAAGAACGCCGAAAACCCTTGAAAATGTGGGTGACTCAGGAAGCCACATTTGGGCTTTAGACAAGGGATGAAGGCTAGAGGCAGGATAAATCCTGCATTGATTTTAATCCATATTCGTGATACAACTAGATTGTCACTAAAGACATAAAAAGCTACCGAGGGACTCTCGGAAAGTTACGCTTGTCAGATATGATTTCGCCCGCCAGGGCCAACGAAATCAGGGCAAGAACCCAAATATTTAAGGCAGTGCCTGAAACTGGGATAACTGAGGGATATAGACTGAAACTCTCTATAGAATCTCCGCGTCTTTAGACCGGAGAGTGTCAAAATCTAAGCTATATATAAATGAGGTCAGATTGAGTGTCAGTAACCCAGCCCTAAAGGGACTGGGCTTGCAAGAGTAATCAAGCAAGCCGTACTGACCAGACCACCCTGAGTTTACTCTCATGGTAGCCGTTATTTGAGTCACGACACCCACCGAATGCGTTGCCCCTTCGGAGTTCAGCAGTCGCTCATGGGGGAAACCCCCAAGACCGCGCTGCTTCACTAGTTCCCTGCTCTGTCGCTTGTGATTAAACAGTTCTAAGGTCACTGGAACAGTGTTGCAATCTCAAGCAAGCTCTTATAACAGGTCGTTCGCGCAGCGTGCCGTAGGCATCAGCTAACATTACCCCAGAAATGGGAGTTGGTTTCCAGATTCCAATCAAAAATCTGGTTTCAATTTTAATATCCACAGCGGTTAAAACCGTGGTCAGTGAGCTTGTCGAACTGCTCGTGTCGTTTCCCTCTCAGGTCTAAAGACGCTGAGTTTCCCACTTACCGGGTATTCTTATGACTGCACCTACAGAAATTCGTCAAAGGGCAATTGCACTTCTGGAACAATTACCGGGAGAATCTTTAGTTAAAGCTGTTGAATTCTTAGAATCTCTTTCTCATCAAGCTTTACAGGTATCAGAAACAAAGACATATAAAACTAGAGAAACTGATTTAATTCAAATTATTCAACGGCGTTTGTCTGCTGAACAACAAGAGAGATTGAATTATTTGCGTCAGCAAAATGAAACTGAAGAAATTACAGAAACAGAGCATCAAGAGTTATTAATTTATGTTGAACTGATTGAAAAACAAGATGGGGAACGTGCAGAAGCATTAATTCAATTAGCTCAAATGCGTGGAGTTGATTTGCAACTTTTGATTAATGAGTTTTTGCCCACAAATATTAGTATTTTCTAATGTCAGAACGAGTTCCCGAATCAACTAGGAGTATTGTTGCTGCTCGTGCGGGTGGTTATTGTGAGTATTGTTATTGCTCGGAACAATTTGCCACACAAAGCTTTACTATTGAACATATAAAACCCCGACAAGCTGGTGGTGAAACAATTTTAGAAAATATTGCTTGGAGTTGTTTTGGGTGTAATAGTTATAAACATACTAAAACACAGGCAATTGATCCAGAAACGGGAGAAAAAATAGCATTGTATAATCCCAGGTTACAAATTTGGAGTGAGCATTTTCAATGGAGTGATGATTTTACACAGGTAATTGGTAAAACACCCTGTGGTCGAGCAACTGTTGAAGCTTTGCGTTTAAATCGTGCTGGTGTTGTGAATTTACGTCGTGTATTGTTTGGCGCAAATTTACATCCACCAGAGAAGGTAAAAGATGATAAGTAGTTTTCATTTTTCACGTTTGCGGTTTTCGATTTCAGCAATTGTCACTATTCATCTCTGAACTACTCTTTAAACAACTAATTAGAAGCACAAAAACTTTCACTCCTGACTTCTGCTGGATTATATCTTCCTTCCATGTAGTAAATAAGTCATCATTTCCCCTTTACCTTTAATTTTAATTAACCCCCGTTTTTCCACCAAATACTTATCTTTTAATATCTGATAGGTAGCTTCACAAATTTGGATATTATCAGCTATAGCGTGGGATTCCATCCTACTGGCTGTATTTACCGGATCACCCCACAAATCCTATGCAATTTTTTTAATCCAATCACTCATGCTACAACTGGTCTGGTACTAATACTCATGCGAATCGGAAAAGATGGGGTATTTTTTGATTAAACTTAAGTACAGATTTTTGCATATCCAATGCCATATTGGCGATCGCTAGGGCATGATCACTGCGATAATTAGATAAACCAGCGACAGCCATATAGCGAGCAGTATGCACTTGAGCGAGATACAGTCAGCTAATTGTAAAGCCTGTAGGGGCGCAGGGTCTGCGCCCTAGATTGTATTGCATCAAGGGCGATAACCGCTATATAAACATCACCGATGGTCTTAATTTTTTCTATACTGTCAGTAACCCAGCCCTAAAGGGACTGGGCTTGCAAGAGTAATCAAGCAAGCCGTACTGACCAGACCACCCTGAGTTTACTCTCATGGTAGCCGTTATTTGAGTCACGACACCCCGGAATGCGAAGCTAGTTCCCTGCTCTGTCGCTTGTGATTAAACAGTTCTAAGGTCACTGGAACAGTGTTGCAAGCCTAACAAGCTCTTATAACAGGTCGAAGCTAACATTACCCCAGAAATGGGAGTTGGTTTCCAGATTCCAATCAAAAATCTGGTTTCAATTTTAATATCCACAGCGGTTAAAACCGCTCGTGTCGTTTCCCTCTCAGGTCTAAAGACGCGCTCGTTTCCCACTTACCGGGTGTTCTTATGAATTTCGGCTAATTAGTATAACAAGTACCGAAGAACCGACATTGATATTAGTCATCATGCTCATTTTGCGTTATGAGTAGTTAAATCAGTGTCACCGGACTAAGAAAAAATAAATGGCTCGTCACCCGACATTAACTTTTGATCGTGGTACATTAATTTTACACCCACCACCACGAAGTAAAACATGGATAGACTATGCAACCTGGGATGATAGGGTAGAAAAATTCCGAATTCCCGCAATTAGATACCGTTCCTTAGTGGAAGCACTCCAAGCTGAAGGCACAGATTTTATTGATGAAGCCAAGGCTTTTTACCCCTTGGATTTGGTTGCTAGTTTAGAAATGACACCCTATCCCCACCAAAATGAGGCATTAGCGGCTTGGAAACGGTTAGGACGACAGGGAGTAGTTGTGTTACCTACGGCGGCGGGAAAGACTTATTTAGCGCAAATGGCGATGCAAGCCACACCACGCACGACATTAATTGTCGTCCCCACGTTGGATTTAATGCACCAGTGGTATGCTCACTTAGTAGCGGCTTTTCCTGATGCAGAAGTGGGTTTACTGGGGGGTGGTTCGCGGGATAGAACCGCGATTTTAGTTGCTACCTATGATAGTGCGGCTATTCATGCAGAAAGTTTGGGTAATAAATATGCGTTAATAATTTTTGATGAATGTCACCATTTACCTACAGACTTTAACAGAGTCATTGCCGAATATGCGATCGCACCCTATCGGTTAGGACTGTCCGCAACCCCAGAACGCACAGATGGAAAACACGCTGATTTAGATATCCTCATTGGTAAAGAAGTTTATCGCAAATGCGCTGAAGATTTAGCCGGAAAGGCTTTAGCTGCTCATGAAATTGTGCAAATTAAGGTTAAATTATCCCAATTAGAACGAGAAAAATATAATCAGTTAATTCAAACTCGCAATGATTTTTTAAAGCAATCAAAAATATCTTTAGGAAGTTTGCAAGGTTGGCAGATGTTTGTGCAAATGAGTGCGCGTTCTCAGGCTGGACGCAGAGCAATGTTATCACATCGTCAAGCCAAAGAAATCGCATTGGGAACAGATGGGAAAATCCGGGTACTTGTAGACCTATTAGCTACCCATTATCCCGAAAGAATTTTAATTTTTACCGCTGATAATGCCACAGTTTACCACATTTCTCAAAACTTATTAATTCCCGCAATTACTCATCAAACTCCAGTCAAAGAAAGACATGAAATTTTAACGAAATTTAAGGAAGGTGAATATAATACCTTAGTTGCTTCCAATGTTTTAAATGAAGGTGTTGATGTCCCCGCAGCCAGCATTGCCATTATCTTATCAGGAACAGGTTCAACCAGGGAATACATTCAACGTTTAGGGAGAATATTACGCAAAGGAAATTTAGCAAATAAACAAGCAATTCTCTATGAAGTTATCGCCGAAGACACCAGCGAAGAAGGAACTTCCGCCAGACGGAGAGGGGAAAATAACAATCAGGAAGAAAAGCCGCAAAAAGCAAATTTACAAGTTATTTATGGAACTGGAAAGAAAAGCGATTTAAAAGCAGCAGAACAATTAGAAATTAATTATTCCCCAGAAAAGAAAGATGTTACCAACAGACCTACTGATACACCGCCAAAACGGCGAAGAAATTATCCCAAAAAGACTGAAACTTGATCAAAAACATTTGAGTTTAGCGACTGAATTAATTAAGTTCTTTCAGGAAGCAGTCGGGAAAACTCAAGGATTACTAGAACGTCAATTAGCAGACTTTGAAGGAGATACCACAGATTACCGGATGAAACGAGGTTTAGCTTATATTCTCAAAAGTGGTTTTTGCACCTTTGAAATAGTTAGTCCCCTCGAACCACCCATGTTAAGAGCAAAAGTATTTGCATTAGCAGCAAAATCCGTTGCTAGTCAAGAATCGACTGATATGATTTTAAATAAAATTGCTGATAATTTAACTCAAGAACTTAATCAAGAAGTTTTACCTGCTCAAATCAAAAATGGACTTTATGCTGATTTATCGGAAAATAAAATACTAACCGCTTTTGATACTCCTAAACCAGAAGAAGTTTTACATCGTTATAATTTATCTCAAGTCCAGGGAATTTTCTATAAAGCTAGTCAATTAGTATTAAATGCTCATCGCAATGTTCCCGGAGAATATAAACTCTTATTTCGTTATTTAAAGCTATTTCAATTAATGGCTTATATTGAAGGTGATGCTGATCATGGTTTCACAATTAGTGTAGATGGACCGACAAGTTTATTTACTTCCAGCACCCGCTACGGTTTAGCCATAGCCAAACTAATTCCCGCCTTACTTCATGTTACCAAATGGAGTTTATCAGCGACCTTAAAAACCCGTGATTTTTACACAAACGAATGGAAAACCGGACGTTTCACCCTCAATTCAGAATGTGGCTTAGTTTCCCACTATCCTCCCGGCAAACCCTATGATAGTATGTTAGAGGAATCATTTGCCAGTAAATGGGATGCCTTAAAAAGTGGTTGGATATTAGAACGAGAAGTAGATTTAATTCCCATTCCTGGTAGTGTGATGATTCCCGATTTTCGGCTAGTTCATCCAGACGGAAGAGTATTTATATTAGAAATTGTTGGTTATTGGCGACCAGAATATTTACAAAAGAAATTTGCTCAAGTTAGAAAGGCTAATTGTGATAACTTAATTTTAGCAATTTCCGAAAGATTGAACCTAGAAAAAGCCGGAATCAAACTAGATAACGTACCCGCCAGAATAATTTGGTTCAAAGAAAAACTCTTACCAAAATCCGTATTAGCCGTCATGGAATAATCACAATTTTATATCAAACTGTACAGAATCATCAAATCCATTAATTCATCCGTTCCTATCTGCGTTTATCTGCGTTTATCTGCGTTCAATTATTCTAGAAATCTTGGCGTTGCTGAATAAGGGTATGAATTTTAGTCTCACGCAAAGGCGCAAAGACGCAAAGGTAAGAGTTTTAAAGATTCAATTTGGGAATTTCATACCTCAATTCAGCAACGCCATTTTCACCAGATGTCTAATGAATAAGGTGCGTCAGATAGAAGATATCTGTTTTTTTATCAAATTATCGGGACTGACGCACCCTACAAACTACTCTCTGCGCCTCTGCGCCTCTGCGTGAAAAAAAATCATAAAGGATATTACTTCCCCTTACCAGATTTAAGAGATAACAACATCTCCATTTGAGTCATGGATTTACTAGGACTATTAACAGTCACACCAACACCACGAATAGAATCAAGAATAGCGGTAGCGTCCGCAGGTAAAGGTTGACTTTGAGCGGATACACGCTGAATTATGGTTTTGGTTTTGTCCATATCTAAATAGAAATAACCACCGTTGGGTTTTTGTAAAGAACCTGTAACAGTTTTAAAGGTATCACTTTGATCAAGTGCTGCACCTTTGCGATTTGCTAGTGTTTCCGCAACGGGTCCACCAATAGCCACAAATGCTGTATTATCATTGAGCCAACCATGTGCCACGAGAGCGCCTTGTTGGGGGATTTGCCATTCTGTGACATTTTTACCACCAATGTTTCTTTGAGCGACATTGAGAGATTGCTGTTTGGCTAAATTATCGAGTTTGGTGAAGGTAGCTTCGGCAGTTTTGCGATCGCTCGTATCTAATACTAACGCACCTCCAAAACCCACATTAGCTAATAAACCTTGATTAGATTGAATTGCACCTAAACCAAACTCACCATTCATCCAGCCAAAAATATCTTTATCTAAATCAATTTGCAGAGCTTTTAGTTGAGTCCGCGCTTGTTGAATTCCTTGATTTAATTCGGGATAATCTTTAGATTGTTCCACAAAAGTTTCCCAGCTTTTACTAATACCTTGTCCACTAGTTAAAGCCAAAGTTTCACTAGGAAATTGTCCCACAATCTTGGCGGGAGTAGCTTGATATTGGAATTTATTTAGTTGGGGATCTAAATTCACAATTGCTTTTAATCGCAAGCCGTCATCATCTATTCCCACCCCTGCTGTTAATGATTTCACTTGCTTAATTTGTGCCAGAGTTTGTGGGGGTAATTGTTTAGATTGAGGATTAAATGCCGTTAATTGTTGGATCATATTGGCATAGTCAGGGACATAAATTTGCGCCAAACCATTCTTAACATCCACACCTTTGCTCAGAATATCATTTGCACCTTCTTTAGTGACAAAAGAAGGTTCGCCTTTATAGGTATCAATCGCTTTTTCTACAGCTTGTTTATTGGATGTTAAAAGCAAATAGTCATTATTCACAACCGTTACATAAGTCGGTTGACCTTGACCTGTAGATTCGATAATTTTTTGACCTTTGTAGTCAGATTCCTGAATTTTGACGTTTTTTTTGTCTTTCAACTTATTTGCAAATTTCAAAGCAGCTATTTTATCTTTAATCCCGACCACCAACAAATAATTTGGTGCTTCGGATGCGCGAAAGTTGTCCTGAGATACTTTCTTTGCATCTGGTGGTAGTACCGCAATCATCATTCCACCAACCCAAGGTTTAATATCTGCTTCGTAGGATATCTTACTATCATTCAACATTTGTTGATTGAAGTTCTGGAACTCTTTACCTAGTAATTTCCGCGCTTCCGGTGTACCAAACTGCTGCAACTTATTCCAAGATTCAGGATTAGTGTCAATATAAGTTGCCATTAATGCAGTTGCAGGTACTAATTTAGCACTACCTAAAGGGCTAGAACTATTCGTACCACCCTTGAGGTACATATAAGCTGCTATGCCCCCTGCTATAATTACAGCAGTACCAATTACAGGGATTAAGAACGATGGTTTTTTTGCAGACACTGGTAAATACTCCTTATTGGTGTAAATGATATAACAGATTCAATGAAATGCTCATTGGTGGTTGGGGAAATTTATCTAGGCAAAAATTCATTAAAAGAACTATATTTTGAGGATTTTGTCAGTTTCGTTGATATCAGTGGATATTGCACATTGAGTATAAAAAGGTTGGGCATACTCGACTCCTAGATACAGTTTACAATTAAGTGCTGAAAAAACTTAATGCTCATGAATTCTGATGTTTGAATTCTTTTTTATCGCTAATTTCCGCTATTTTCACGGTATTTACTGATATAATCGGAAATCTATGATATTTTATTCCTTTGAAAACAATAGTCAATTTGTCACCTCCCAGTTATTCTAAAACTATATGGAAAATTAGTAGTATTTGTAATCAATAATTATGGATCACGGATGAATACCCTCTGGAACAGAGGCAGAGAAGAGTTACATACTTAAGTTCTTAAGTGTGACAACAGTAGATAAATCAGCTTTGTCAATCTGTAGATTCAGATAGTGCCGACGTTACCAGAATCAAACAGGCAAAAAATGTCATACTACGCTACACTTCCGTATTTGTATGACTTACACCCCATTAAATGTTTTAGGATTAGAAGGCTAGAAATAATAAATGTTGCAGTTTTATTTTGATACTGAAAAAACAGGACACAAGCGTTTTGAATTACCGGGGGCAAAACCACACTATAACCCTGACCGACCTGGACAGGTAGAACATATTTTTCTGGATCTGAATTTGGATATCCCGAACCAAAGTTGCTACGGAAGTTGTAGTATTCGCCTATTGCCAGTGCGGAATGGGATTGATAGGTTGACTTTGGATGCTGTCAATTTGAAAATTGAGTCAGTACAGGTAAACGAAGTTACACAAAAGTTTGAATATGATGGCGAACAGCTTTGTATTTACCTATCACAGCCTACAGAAATTGGTCATCGTTTGTTAATTGCGATCGCCTACGCCGCCGAAAAACCCCAACGGGGTATTTACTTTATCCAACCAGACAAACACTACCCCCACAAACCCACCCAAGTCTGGACACAAGGAGAAGACGAAGATTCTCGCTATTGGTTTCCTTGTTTCGACTACCCTGGACAGTTATCAACATCAGAAATTCGCGTCCGCATTCCTCAACCCTTAGTTGCTATCTCCAATGGTGAACTCATTGACACCGTAGAAGAGGCAAAATACACAACCTACCATTGGTCCCAACAACAAATTCATCCTACCTATTTGATGACACTGGCAGTAGGCGATTTTGCCGAAATTCGGGACGAGTGGCATGGTAAAGCTGTTACCTATTACGTCGAAAAGGGACGAGAAGCAGATGCTAAACGCAGCATGGGCAAAACTCCCCAAATGATCGAATTTTTGAGCGAAAAGTATGGTTATCCCTACGCTTTCCCCAAATATGCCCAGGTTTGTGTAGATGATTTTATTTTTGGAGGGATGGAAAACACATCCACGACTCTCCTCACTGACCGTTGTTTACTAGATGAACGGGCAATATTAGATAATCGCAATACCGAAAGTTTGGTTGTCCATGAACTCGCCCACCAATGGTTTGGAGATTTGGTGGTGATTAAACATTGGTCTCATGCTTGGATTAAGGAAGGGATGGCTTCCTATTCGGAGGTAATGTGGACCCAACGGGAATATGGCGACCAAGAAGCTGCATATTATCGGTTGTCGGAAGCGCGGAGTTATTTTAGTGAAGATAGCAGTCGTTACCGTAGACCAATGGTAACTCATGTTTATCGGGAAGCGATCGAACTTTACGATCGCCACATTTATGAAAAAGGATCTTGTGTTTATCACATGATTCGCGCAGAATTGGGCGATGAGTTATTTTGGCAAGCTGTGCAAACTTTTGTTCAAGATAACGCCCACCAAACTGTAGAAACGATAGACTTATTAAGAGCGATTGAAAAAGCCACAGGACGCAATTTAGCTTTCCTGTTTGATCAATATGTCTATCGTGGTGGTCATCCTGACTTTAAAGTAGCTTATGCCTGGGATGGTGACGCAAATTTAGCGAAGGTGACTGTCACCCAAACCCAAGCTGAAGCCGATAGTAAGGATTTATTTAATCTGAGAATTCCCATTGGTTTTGGATATAAAGAAAATCCCCAACTCACAACTTTTACAGTTCGAGTCCATGAAAAAGAACAAAGTTTTTACTTTCCCTTAACACAAAAGCCTGATTTTATTAGCTTTGATGTTGGTAATAATTATCTCAAAACTGTCACTTTAGAATACCCAATTTCCGAATTAAAAGCCCAGTTAGAATTTGATCCTCATCCTATTTCCCGCATTTATGCAGCGGCAGCTTTAGCGAAAAAAGGCGGATTAGAAGCGACTCTTGCCCTATCCTCAGCTTTGAAAAATGATCCTTTTTGGGGTGTACGGATCGAAGTTGCCAAAGAACTGGCAGAAATTCAGTTGGATCAAGCTTTTGATGGTTTAGTCGCTGGATTAAATGATCCTAGTCCCTTTGTGCGGCGGGCGGTAATTAGTTCTTTGTCACAAATTAAAACTCATAATAGCTACAAGGCTGTGAAAAGTTTTGTCCAACATGGCGATGCCAGCTACTATGTAGAAGCTGCGGCTTGTCAAACTATTGCGGCGATCGCAGCAGCGCATTTAGAAGATAAACCCCATGAAGACAAAGTAATCAAGTTACTCAAATCTGTGTTAGAAGAAAGGGCTGGTTGGAATGAAGTTGTCCGCAGTGGGGCGATCGCTGGTTTAGCTGAATTCAAGTCTTCAGAAACGGCTTTAAATTTACTACTGGAATACACAAAATCTGGAATACCGCAACCATTACGCCTGTCCGCAATTCGCGCAGTGGGCAAAATATCCACTGGTCAAACTCCTGCTAATATAGAACGGATTTTAGATCGGTTAGCGGAAATTGCCAGAGAGACTTTCTTTTTAACCCAGGTAGCCGTTTTAACAGCCTTGGGACAAATGGAAACTCCAAAAGCCATTGGTATTTTGCAATCTTTAGCCAATCAAACCGCAGATGGGCGAGTCCGTCGTTATGCTGAAGAAGAAGTTAGCAAGGTGCAAAAGAATATCGGCACAGACAAAACCCTGAAGCAGTTACGTGAGGAACTTGATCAAATCAAACAGCAAAATCAGGAATTGAAAAGCCGTTTGGAAAATCTGGAAGCCAAATCAAAGCAAGTATGATTTACGCGCTGTAGCTAGTGAGGTGAGGGTAAAGCAAAAGCTTATTGGTGTCAACTTAACGTAAAACATCTATCCCGCAAAGAACTCAACTTACCTCATTCCCAGTCTCTGACTGGGAATGAATTCTAGAAGGCTCTGCCTTCAATGATATTAGAGGCAGAGCCTCATCAACTGCATTCCTAGTCAGAGACTAGGAACGAGATGTGGTAGGGATTTGAGCTTAAGTTGACACCTATGAAGCTCTTGCTTTACCCCTACACAATAACCCAAGTATTAGGAAACAAATTG
Organism: Dolichospermum sp. LEGE 00246; assembly: GCF_015207865.1. NCBI lineage: Bacteria > Bacillati > Cyanobacteriota > Cyanophyceae > Nostocales > Aphanizomenonaceae > Dolichospermum > Dolichospermum sp. LEGE 00246. The sequence continues at coordinate 1,559 of NZ_JADEWA010000036.1, read as the reverse complement.
ATAAAATTTTTAACTGTATACAGTCAATATTTGTTGGACTGTTAAGTAAATTGGCGTTAAAAATTGTCGTTATGCCAAGGGAACAGGGAACAGATTTAAAATCTCTATTTTATTGAAGTAAGGTAAGCTATTACAAATTAGTTAAGAATTGGTATAACTGCTTTTGTCGCTACTAGTAAAGATTGTGTAAAAGCAGCATATCCCTGTGGACAGCCAGTTTTGATTATTGCCAAATCAATCTGTTTACCTAAGTTCCAGCGAATTTGTAGCGATCGCTGATTGCTAGTATCTTCAGATAGATACATTGATTGGGAAATTGTATTCTCCAAAATATCTTTTGTATTGTCTAAATCCTCTAAATTTTCCAGAGGTGGCAATTCTACGCCTAAAATAGTTGAAACAGTTTGGGTATCAGCAAGTAACCAAGTCTCAAAATTTCTAATTGCTAAACCTCCAGCAGAGCGATCGCTAATAACTTCCTCGTTAATATCTAAATGATTATCACGAATTTTATTTAAAGCTCGTTCTAAATCAATTTGTCTTTGTTCTAATTTATCATCAGCATCAACCACAATGAGGATCATGTCTACATCCTCTAGTTTCCACAAAATAACAATTTGCGCTAGATATTTTGGATCTAAAATAGAGTGTCCCGTTCGTAAAGTAAGTTTTTGACTTTCTTTAATTGATGGATGTCTTTGGATAAAATCACAATCAGGAAATCCAGCATTTTCAAGTTCTCGTCTAATTAAAGTATGGAGTGCGCCTTCATTGTTTCTTTCAATAACTTTCCCCCCATCTTCTGGTTTAATGTAAGGAATACTTGCACCCAATTCTGCTTCCCCTTCAGCAATTAGCCCAATCCGAATCCGACGACTCATTCTGGATTTCCTCCAAACACATTTGTAAACCAAAGTTCACCTAATGCTCCATCATAAGCTTCTAAAGCTTTTTGAAATCGGACAGAATCTATAGGTAATTTATGAACTTGAGTTTTACCTTCTTTATCTAATTCAACAGCACGCACTTGATGGGGTTCAACGTAATTTAAAAGAACAGGAGAATGAGTTGTAATTAAAACCTGCACAGGTTTACCAGTTATTCCTTCGGTGGAAACAATTTTTAGCAACTCCATCATTTTATGCAGTAGCCAAGGATGAACTCCATTTTCTATTTCTTCAAAACAAATAATACTTGGAGTATTTTCTTGATACAGCGCAGTTAAAAAACCCAAAATTCTCAATGTTCCATCTGATATGTCAGATGCAGGGATATGGTGTTCTGAATATCTATCAACTAACTCGATTGAAAAAGTTTGATTCTCACCGCGAGGTAATGCAATACTTTTTATATGAGGAACAAGCTGGGTTAAACGATACTGTAATTCATCAAACCTGTCACGATTCGTCAGCAAAATATCGAGTAAAGTATTTGCAATTCCTTGTCCCGTTCTATCCATACTACCACTTGATGAGATTTTACTAGACAAGTAAGTTGGCGCAAAATCGTAAACATTAACTTTTCTTATAGCTTTAAAAAGAGAAGAATTTGAATATTGA
>NZ_JADEWA010000345.1:0-5882 GCF_015207865.1 Dolichospermum sp. LEGE 00246 | reverse complement strand
TAGATGAAACTGAAAGAAAGAAACTTGAGGATATCGCCCAAGGTTGGGGAATGAGTCTTTCGTCAGCCTTAAAAAGATTAGTTAGAGAGAAATAAAATGTTGAAAAGATTTAATGACCCGCATCATGATCGAGAATATTGGAAGCGGTTAAAACCGCACGGGTAGGCTTTCCCCCGCGCTCTAAAGAGACGCGGCTCCCAGCCTTCCCGCGATCCCCTGGTGGATTAAAAAAAACTTCAGTTTTCCAGATAGATCCGGTTATAACCAACATTTCTGGTGACTGGTAGCCATATTTAAACCACAACTTACGTAACTCCAGCGATGGAAACGCTTGCAAAGCGTTCCATCAATAGTTACACTTTTAAAAATATCCTCGTTTTTGTTTAGCAATTACCTAAACACTCAAACAGTCAGTTCTTGACAAAAGAACTCAAACTATGGTAGTGCGTCAGTATTGCCAAACTCAAAATCAGCAATAAAAAAACTCAGAGATTTCTCGGCTTGACGGTTTCCGTCATTTGTGAACCTCCGTAAGAAAATTGCTTTGTAAACATAACTATCCAGGAGGCTTGTAGTCAATGGGACTACCTTGGTATCGAGTACATACAGTCGTTCTCAACGATCCAGGTCGGCTGATTTCTGTACACTTAATGCACACAGCTTTAGTAGCTGGCTGGGCAGGTTCAATGGCACTGTACGAACTAGCCGTTTATAACCCTAGTGATCCAGTTCTCAACCCCATGTGGCGACAAGGGATGTTCGTACTTCCCTTCATGGCACGTTTAGGCGTAACCGAATCTTGGGGCGGTTGGAGTGTAACTGGTGGCACAGCAGTAGACCCCGGTTTCTGGTCATTTGAAGGCGTTGCTGCTGCTCACATCGTTCTTTCTGGTTTATTATTCTTGGCTGCTGTTTGGCACTGGGTTTTCTGGGATTTGGAACTTTTTAGAGATCCTCGCACCGGTGAACCTGCACTAGACTTGCCAAAAATGTTTGGTATTCACCTGTTCTTATCCGGTTTACTTTGTTTTGGTTTTGGTGCGTTCCACCAGACTGGACTATTTGGTCCAGGAATGTGGGTATCTGATGCCTATGGACTGACGGGCAGTATTCAGCCAGTAGCTCCTGAATGGGGTCCGGCTGGATTTAACCCCTATAATCCAGGTGGTATAGTCGCTCACCACATTGCGGCTGGTATTGTCGGTATTGTTGCAGGTTTATTCCACCTCACAGTTAGACCTCCTGAAAGGCTCTACAAAGCCCTACGGATGGGTAATATTGAAACCGTACTTTCCAGTAGTATCGCTGCTGTATTCTTCGCTGCTTTCGTAGTAGCTGGAACTATGTGGTATGGTAACGCTGCTACCCCAATCGAACTGTTTGGTCCTACCCGTTACCAGTGGGATCAAGACTACTTCCGTCAAGAAATTCAGCGTCGTGTGCAAACAAGCGTTGCTGAAGGTACTTCTTTGAAAGAAGCTTGGTCGCAGATTCCTGAAAAACTGGCTTTCTACGATTATGTTGGTAATAGCCCCGCTAAAGGTGGTCTATTCCGTACAGGGGCAATGGTGAAAGGTGATGGTATTGCTGAATCTTGGCAAGGTCACGCTGTGTTCACGGATGCCGAAGGACGAGAATTAACAGTTCGTCGTCTACCTAACTTCTTTGAAACCTTCCCAGTCATTTTGACTGATAAAGATGGGGTTGTCCGTGCTGACATCCCCTTCCGTCGGGCAGAATCTAGATACAGCTTTGAACAAACTGGCGTAAAAGTCAGCTTCTACGGTGGGAACCTGAATGGTCAAACCTTTACAGATCCCGCTGATGTGAAGAAGTACGCCCGCAAAGCTCAAGGTGGAGAAATATTTGAATTTGACAAAGAAACCTTGAACTCTGACGGTGTATTCCGAACATCTCCCAGAGGTTGGTTTACCTTTGGTCATGCTGTATTTGCTCTACTATTCTTCTTTGGTCACCTGTGGCACGGTTCACGGACAATCTACCGTGATGTGTTTGCTGGTGTGGAAATTGAAGAAGAACAGGTTGAGTGGGGTCTGTTCCAGAAGCTGGGTGACAAAACAACTCGCCGGAGAAAGGAAGCTTAAAACTTGGATGAGGTGTGAAGTAGATTTTTCTACTTCATGCTTTTTCTGTGGTTTGTTAAACTAAAATTACTGGCTCAACAGACAGGATCTGAAAAATATGGAAAGTGTTGCTTACATCTTGATTTTAACCCTAGCAATAGGTGTACTCTTTTTTGCGATCGCCTTCCGCGAACCCCCCCGGTTTGAGAAAAAAGAGAAATAGGTTATATATTCCCAATTCACTAGGGAATATATGCTAACAATATCCGTTGTTACTAATGATAGTAACAACGGATATTTTAGTTTCGGTATTAAAAATCAGATATCCCCCATTCCCTATTCCCCATTCCCTATTCCCCATTCCCCATTCCCTATTCCCCATTCCCTATTCCCTATTCACCGCCATATATGATATAATTTTATGTCTGGAAGTTGATATGTGTTAAGACTAGCTATTCTAAGCTAGGATAAGACAGCAATGTAAGTGGAAATTGTCCTCCCACTACTTACATATAAACTGAATTTATGACAAAACCTTTACGGAGACTAGACCCAGGAACACATTAGCATGGTCAATCAGAACTTAACCGCTACAGAAATTGGATTTACCCACGAAGATTTCGCTGCTCTACTTGATAAATACGACTATCACTTCAGCCCTGGTGATGTCGTACCGGGTACAGTTTTCAGTATAGAGCCGCGCGGCGCTCTGATTGACATAGGTGCGAAAACCGCAGCATATATACCCATACAAGAAATGTCTATTAACCGGGTCGATGCCCCGGAAGAAGTCTTACAATCAAACGAAACACGGGAATTTTTCATCCTTACAGATGAAAATGAAGATGGTCAGCTCACCCTTTCAATTCGTCGGATTGAGTATATGCGGGCTTGGGAGCGAGTTCGGCAGTTGCAAGCAGAAGATGCTACTGTCCGTTCTGGCGTTTTCGCAACCAACCGTGGTGGTGCATTAGTGCGAATTGAAGGACTGCGCGGCTTTATCCCCGGTTCTCATATTAGCACTCGCAAACCCAAGGAAGATTTGGTAGGCGAAGAACTGCCCTTGAAATTCTTAGAAGTAGATGAAGAGCGTAACCGCCTAGTTCTCTCCCATCGTCGAGCGCTGGTTGAGCGGAAGATGAACCGTTTGGAAGTGGGCGAAGTAGTTATTGGTACTGTTCGCGGTATCAAACCTTACGGTGCTTTCATTGACATTGGTGGCGTGAGCGGACTACTACATATTTCTGAGATTTCCCACGAGCATATTGATACTCCTCATAGTGTATTCAATGTTAATGATGAAGTGAAAGTAATGATCATTGACTTGGATGCAGAAAGGGGACGGATTTCACTGTCTACTAAACAGTTAGAACCCGAACCTGGTGACATGATCAAGAACCGTGATTTGGTTTATGATAAGGCCGAAGAAATGGCAGCTAAGTATCGGGAACAATTGCTTGCCAAACAGCAAGGCATTACTACACCTGTGGAAGCTACAGATGTGGAAGCTACAGATGTGGAAGCCGTAGCTGAAGAAGTTGCACCTATGGAAGCTGTGATTGAGGAAGAAATTCCCCCAGCCACAGAGATTGAAGAAGAGATCCCCGCAGCTATTGAATCATAGATTGATAATTGTCAGCAATTCTCACTTTGAAACGATTTTGCGCCATTTCAGCGATACACGGATTCGCTAAAAATTGTAAACCCCTGTTACCACAAGGGTTACAATGTCATCAAACCTTAAAATGAGAATTGCTGGATAATTGTCAGTGATGACAACTCAAATTGTTAAAGTGTATTATAAGGAGGGAAACCCCTCTTTTTTTTTACTTACCATCTAAAATGAATGGGGTGAGCTATTTTGGCAACTATTAAATGTAAAAACATTGCGTTTTCTAATATTGAAGCAATTTTATTTGATAAAAACGGTACTTTAGAAGATTCTGAGTCATATTTAAGAACATTGGGACAAAAAGCGGCACGGATGATAGACGCACAAATTCCTGGAATTGGCGAACCTTTATTAATGGCTTTTGGTATTAATGGCAATTTCTTAGATCTAGCAGGTTTAATATCAGTAGCGAGTCGTAGAGAAACAGAAGTTGCAGCAGCCGCTTACATTGCAGAAACTGGTAGGGGATGGTTTGAATCTTTAAAAATCGCTCGTCAAGCTTTAGAAGAAGCTGAACAATATGTTGGTAAAACTCCTTCACCTTTATTTGTGGGTAGTTTGGAGATATTAAAGTCCTTGTCAGTAGCGGGCTTAAAATTGGGAATCCTGTCAGCAGCAACGACTCAAGAGGTCAAAAAATTTGTCACTACTCACCAATTAAGCGATTATTTGCAACTGGAAAAGGGAGTTGATGATGGTCCGAGTAAACCAGATCCGACGCTGTTTTTAGAAGCTTGCCAAGCCTTGGGAGTATCACCAGCGGCGACTTTAATGGTAGGTGATTCTATAGGTGATATGCAAATGGCGCGTCATGCTAAGGCTGCCGGCTGTATTGGGATTACTTGGATTGCTAGGGCAGATAATGTTCAAGGTGCAGACGTGGTGATTAATCAACTTGATGAAATTCAGGTGATTGCTTGACAGTCCATCAATTGAACTGCGTGCAAAAAAGCGTTACCCTAAGCGCATAGGATAAAACAGAGGAAAATACCGTGACTTCAAATACCCAAATCAAAGCATTAGACGTACCTACTGCCATAGGACAACGTCGTTCCATCAAAACCTTTAAACAAGATCCCATCTCCCCAGAACTACTTAAGCAACTGGTAGAATTAACCGTAGCTGCACCCAGTAGTTTTAACGTCCAATCGTGGAGAATAGTTTTAGTGCAGGACAAAGCCCAAAAAGAAGCATTATGTGCAGCTTCTTGGAAGCAACAACAAATTATTCAAGCACCTGTTACCTTTGTTTTCGCGGCTGACGCTGCTGCGGGAGGAAAAGATTTAACACCCATTTTAGAGCAAGGTGCAGCCACTGGGGCTTGGAATGAGGGAACAGTTAATTATTTTAGAGGTGCGATTCCCCAATTTCAAGCTAGTTTAGGAGACAAGCGCCGGGAATACGCCATTAAAGATGCCATGATAGCTGCTACGAATTTAGTGTTAGCAGCGGAAAGTTTGGGTTTATCCACCTGCTTTATGAATGGTTGGATTGAGGAACAGGTCAAAGCTATAATTGGTGCAGAAAATGACCCAGATATAGGTATTGCTGTTTTAGTACCTGTAGGTTATGCGGCTGAACCCCGCTTAAATCCCGGTCGGCTACCATTATCTGTGAATGTTTCTGTAGATAGACTGGATAATCCCTATCAAGGCTAATTAGGGATTTGGGGGTAGAAACAGCTTGATAATTTCTACCCATAACTATCCATATATTACTGTTTATCCGAGTCTTCAATAAGTTGATCAACAAAATCCCTCAACCGTTGCTGCTGTGTCAGGGACGGTTTTAATTTTTTCCCTGACTCCAGGTAAAACCTTAAATTGCAAGGGTGATTTATCGGAGGCTACTTGATTTTGTGGTTTAAATTTAATCCGAGGCATTGCCAAATCTTAATATGTCTGATATACTAGATATCATAGCACAACATTGAAGGTCGAATCAATGCTTTTATCATTCAAAACTGCGCTAATTCCAAATAACGGACAGATTACAGCTTTTCGCAAGGATTCTATTCACAAATTAACCTACTATCTAGCTAAAAACCACAGCATAATTAAGATAGAAGATTTGCACGTTAAGGCATTTTTGAAGAACCACAAATTAGCAGGTGCAATTGCAGATTG
>NZ_JADEWA010000344.1:0-5896 GCF_015207865.1 Dolichospermum sp. LEGE 00246 | reverse complement strand
TGGTGTCAACTTAACGTAAAACGGGCGGTTAGAAACCGCGTCTACACAGGCAAAACCCACCTGCGTGGGTTTCAATCCTTGATTTTTCCTTAGTCCGCGCAGGCGGACTTTGTTTGTGTAGCCGTGAATTCCATTCGCCAGGGCTTAAGTTGACACCATTAAGCTTTTGCTTTACCCCTACACATCTGGGTTCTTTGTCATTAGACATCTGGCGAAAATTAAATATGCGTGACATGAAACCCCTGTAGAGACGTTCCATGGAACGTCTCTACAATCTTTACCGGAGATGTCTATTAGCCATAACCCAACATTATCAAGGATATTGTTGGGTTTCGCTGTCGCTCAACCCAACCTACATTTCCTTAACCGACAAGCACCCCTACTGAGTAACTAAAGCATTGCGGGGAAAACCATTTTGTTGAGCTAAGTTTTCGGCAATTAGCTGGCGATAAACGGCTTCATAACCATCAGTCATGTGCTGAACGCTAAAATTTTTGTCCACATATTCACGACAAGCGTAACGATCTAAGTTACTTATTTTGTCAAGAGAATGAATACATTCTGCCACATTATTACAAAGGAAACCTGTTTCACCATCAACAATCACTTCTTCTGCTGAACCCATTCGCATGGCAATTACAGGTGTACCTGATGCCATTGATTCTACCATGACTAATCCAAAGGGTTCTCGCCAAGTAATGGGGAATAAAGTTGCATAAGCACCCCCCATAAGGGCATTTTTTTGTAGATGATTGGCTTCACCTAAATATTCAATTTGTTTACCATCAATATGTGGTTTAATTTTTTGGTCAAAATATTCCAAGTCTACTAAATCTACCTTACCTGCTATTTTTAACTTCCGACCAGTTTTTTTAGCAATTTCAATTGCTAAATGTGGTCCTTTTTCTGGAGACATTCTCCCTAAAAAAGCTAAATAAGATGGTTCATTTGGTTGGGGATAAAATTCATAACTACTAACATCAATGCCATTATAAACAGTGTCTACGTAGTTTAATCCTAGCCGGGGTTCTTTTTGAGAATTAGAAATACTAATATAAGGCTGTTTTTTGCCATATTTAAAGATTTTTTCATTATCGGGAGTAAAAATTCCATGTAAAGTGTGAACTGTAGGAGTTTTGACTAAATTGGCATAAACTAGCGCTCCTAGTCCTACATGAGAATGGATGATATCAAAATTTTCTGCTTGTTCATAAACTGAAGCTAATAGCAGCATTTCATAAATAGCCGGCTCTTTAATTGTAGGATCTAGCCTTAAAGCGCGGGGATGCACTGATACTAATTTGGCTAAACTTAAAGAATCTCCTGATGCAAATAATGTCACTTCATGTCCTCGACGGACTAATTCATCAGTTAATAACCCCACTACTAATTCTATGCCACCATAAGCTGGTGGGGGTACTCTCTCCCACTGTGGGGAAACCTGAGCAATTTTCATGTCAATCTCCTAAGATATCAGATTTCTATTTCTAGTTAGTTGATGAATAAATGAAATAACTAACGCAGAAATAGCTAAAAATATAAAAACCACCCTTCTTTATGATTACTACCAAATCTTATGTTTTATATTTGATATTTTTTGTCTACCTGAGGTAATGTAAATGTCTGATACTTAAGAAATAAATTAGACATAATATAATCATCATGGTTGTAATTTTTAACTTGACTGAGAACAAAAAAATCAGTATAGTATGACACGATAACCAAATATTTGCATTGATTAAGTAGCATGAATATATACAAAAAAATAAATAAACCGCGTGTTTCATGGCAGGTGATTTTTGCACTGATTATATTTGTGTTTATGTACCTACCTATCCTGGTACTGGCTTTTTATAGTTTTAATCAGTCCCCCTACAGTGCTACATGGCAAGGTTTCACCCTGGAATGGTACGGAAAATTATTTAATGACGACCGGATTTTATCGGGGTTATATAATAGTTTGGTGGTGGCTTTTTGTGCTGTGGGGGTTTCTGCTGTTATGGGAACATTAATGGCTGTGGGGTTGGCACGTTATGACTTTCCTGGTAAGAAATTATATCAGGGAATTGCTTATTTACCGTTATTAATTCCTGATATTGCGATCGCAGTTTCTACCCTAGTATGTTTAGCAGCCTTTGCTATTCCTTTGAGTATATGGACTATTATCGCCGCCCATATCGTATTTTGTCTATCCTATGTTGGTTTGGTAGTGTCTGCGCGGATGAATAATATTAATCCCCATTTGGAAGAAGCAGCTTTAGATTTAGGTGCGACACCAACACAAGCTTTTATTTTAGTTTTATTACCTCAATTAATGCCAGGAATTATTTCTGGGTGTTTATTGGCATTTGTGTTGAGTTTAGATGATTTTTTAATTGCTAGTTTTACTGCGGGAAGTGGTACTAATACCTTACCAATGGAAATCTTTAGTCGCATTAGAACGGGAGTCAAACCGGATATTAATGCTTTAAGTGTAATGTTAATTTCTATGACTGCGATTGTGGCTTTGATTGGGGAATTGATTAGAACGGCGGGGGAAAGGAGAGAATAGGGTGAAATTAATTCAAAGTAGAAAAATGTCTTAAAAATTGCATAAAAGCAGGAATATGATATTTAGCACAATTACTCTATTCTGAGTAAAATTTAGCTATTTGCCTTAATAATTCATCCCTAAATACCTCCTCTGTATTAGTCCAATCACTTGGTGGTTTAATATCTTCCCAATAGTCCTCTTTAGTGTTTTTATCCTTAACTTTTTTAAGCATTAATAAGGCATAAATTAACTCATTCCTGCGTGTTTCATCTGAATTTTCAAACTGTTTTTTCCAGGAATCACGTAACTTTTCTAAATCTGTACAATCTAATCCTGAACAATGACTAATGCGATTAGAAACCTTTGATAAGTTATTTTCTAAATCATTATTACAGTCATTTCCAGTTAATTCAACTGAATTTTAAAAACTTAACAAATTATTAGTAAATTTCTAGATAATCTCACAAATTTTAGCATCATTTGCCGGATGGTAGAAACGGAAATTTTGATTTAATATTCCAGCAGTTGCCATCATGCAGGAGTAGAGTTAAATGATTTACTGTGCATTCAGAATAAAACTGACGCTGGACAAATTCTGGCCAAGCAATCCGAAAGCTCTCCATTGTTAAATCCCGAAATGCTACTGTGAGATGGGGGATAAAGGGGCGAGTTTTTCCGACTTCATCAATAATCCCTAAGTTGGTTTCTAGATGTGTAACTAAATCTGTTTGTAAATTCAAAAGTGGTTGACTTTTGACTACATCCATGTATACAACACGAGGCGGAAAGGCAGCAAACCCGTTGAATGTGATGGAAATTGATTGCTGTTGAATAGCGAATGCTTCCAAAGATGTTTCTAGACTCAATAGGGAATAATCTGCCCATTCAAAGGGCGGCTGTAAGGTAATATGGGGGGGTGATTTTTTAGCACTGTAGGAGGCATATTTATCTGCAAAATACTGTTTAATTTCGTTTGCATATTCTTGGATATTTTGTGGTGGTAAGAGGGCAACGAAAAAGCGACTCATTTAATTCTCCTGCTTTTACTAGATAATTATACAGGATGGATGTGTAAATGGGTAGCGTGTGGCTATGAAATATTACATAAATCATAAAAATATATGAATCAGCACAAATATGATAACAAATCATGATATTTTGTGATAAATCAGAAATTATTCATTTAAAATCTCATCTGAAGATATGGCTTGGTTTGTCAAAATTGAAACTGGTAAGGTTGAGAAACCCACCTTTGACCAATATGTACCTGCCCATAGAGCCTATGTACAAGAGTTGATTACTAAAGGACACAAAGCTAAAACAGGTTATTGGGCGCAAAAGGGTGGTGGAATGATGTTATTTGAGGCGGCATCAATGGATGAGGCACAAGCAATAGTATTGGCTGACCCCTTGGTACAGAACGATTGTGTCAGTTATCAATTATTTGAATGGCGAATTGTTGTGGAATAGTCCACAAATTTTGAATTTTCGTGTTATGATGATGAAAGACCTGGATCTATGCAACTTCAACGCCCAAACTTTGTCAGGACCGGAAGGTAGCAGCAATAAGGGATGCTTGTGGTAGGCGTAGTCTCCGGGTCGCCTTATTTGTAGGAGCTTTCAGCAGCAATGCCTGGTTTTGGAGATATTGTACAAAAAGCTTTTTATCTTGGTGTGGGGTTAGCATCTTACGCTGGCGAAAAAGCTGGGGGGAAGTTAGCCGAGATGCGATCGCAATTTCAAAAATTGGCAGATGAAATGGTAGCCAAAGGTGAGATGAACACAGAAGAGGCTCGCCGCTTTGTCGAAGATATGATGAAGCAAGCCCAACAGCAATCAACCTCTGGACAAACGCCTGAAAAAACAGCCCCTTCCGAACCTCGTCGGATTGAAATTTTAGAGGTTGACGAAGAACCAAGGGTGAAAGAGACGACAAAAGAAAATAAAGAAAATGGCGATAATGTAGATCAACTACGCAATCAAGTGCTAGAACTACAGGAAGAGTTAAAACGGCTGCAACGTGAACCGTAAAAAGCAATTTTTTACTGTGGGTATCAGTAACATTTAATTCTCGTAATTCTCGAAAAATGACGCTGTACCCAAGATGGTTTCAGTTGCAATTACCAACCGTAAACTCGATAGCTTCCAGTCAAGCGGTGTTAAGCGTCATGTTTTTAGCCTTTTAGAGTACAAGTTATGGAACAGTGGCAAAAAGACTTAATAGGCATGATTGAAGCCGTGACTGATGAAGTAGAGCAGTTCTTCCTAGAAATAAATGATATGGTAGACGCTTTTTTTGAGATTACGGAAGAGATTACTGAAGAAGTACAAAACGCATTGGTGGCTGATATTGATACCTTCGCTACTTTGCACGAACAGTTTTTACAGGACTTGACCGAACCATTTTTGGAAATTTATTGGGAATTAGGGGACATATCCGAGGATATAGATCCTGGTTTTCCCTATGCAGTAGAAGCTACACTAGAAAAAAATGCTGCTTGTATTGGTTGTAGTAACTATCATGGACAGGTTTACAGTGGTAATTTGCTAGTCTGTGGTATGCACCCTCATGGTTGGGATGATGAAATTTGTCCAGATTGGGAAAAAGAAATTGAGTAGGTAACTCATGAAGCTGGGGAGAAATGTTAAAAACTGTTAAGTTAATAATTGTCAATCTCTGCATTTCTTTTTATTAACATAATGAGTAACCTTGCACCTGAAACTGTATCTCCAGCAAGTCCAGAAATGAAATATGGTGAACGCGAAATTGCGGAAGGGAAATTAATTACATTTCCTAACCCCCGCATTGGCAGACGCTATGACGTTAATATTACTTTACCGGAATTTACTTGTAAATGTCCTTTTTCCGGTTATCCTGACTTTGCGACTATTTATATTACATACATTCCAGATGAAAAGGTAGTAGAGTTGAAGGCGCTCAAGCTTTATATTAACAGCTACCGCGATCGCTATATCTCCCATGAAGAAACAGCCAATCAAATTTTAGATGATCTAGTTGCAGCTTGTGATCCTTTAGCAATTACTGTGAAAACAGATTTTACCCCTCGTGGGAATGTGCATACAGTTGTTGAAGTCAGACATCAAAAAGCTGTTTAGAGTAGGAGTCAGGAGTCAGGAACTATACTGCAAACGGCTTGATTGTTTGATTCTAAACGTAGGGGTAAAGCAAGAGCTTCATTGGTGTCAACTTAACGTAAAACGGGCGGTTAGAAACCGCGTCTACACAGGCAAAACCCACCTGCGTGGGTTTCAATCCTTGATTTTTCCTTAGTCCGCGCAGGCGGACTTTGTTTGTGTAGCCGTGAATTCCATTCGCCAGGGCTTAAGTTGACACCATTAAGC
>NZ_JADEWA010000343.1:0-5905 GCF_015207865.1 Dolichospermum sp. LEGE 00246 | reverse complement strand
GGGAGGGGGGGGGGGGGGGGGAGGGGGGGTGAGGGGAGGTAGGGGAGGTGGGGGGAGAAAGAATTTTCCCAATGACCAATGACCAATGACAACTGACCAATGACCACTGACAACTAACAACTGACAGTGGCGACAAAGATGCGAGAATATGAATAGATGTTAAAAAGTAGATTTAGTTAATCCCCATATATCACATAGGTAGCTTCATGTCCACAACCACAGTCGCCCCTGAACAGGTTAATCGCATTGTTGGGAATCAACATCACGATCCCTTTGAAATTCTGGGTTCTCATCTCATAGAGCAAAATGGTAAAACTGTCTGGGCTGTGCGAGCCTACCTGCCAAATGCCAGTGCTGCTTATGTAGTATTTCCAGAGGAACGGAAAGAATACCCAATGGACACAGTGCATCATCCTCATTTTTTTGAATGCACCATTGAAACCACAGAACTGAAAAATTATCAGTTACGCATTAAAGAAGGAGAACATGAGCGGGTAGTTAATGATCCCTACGCTTTCCGTTCTGCCCACTTAACAGAATTTGATCTACATTTATTTAGTGAAGGCAACCATCACCGCATTTACGAAAAATTAGGAGCGCACCCCACAGAAGTAGATGGTGTTAAAGGCGTTTACTTTGCCGTCTGGGCCCCCAATGCCCGCAACGTTTCTTTGTTAGGAGATTTTAACCTGTGGGATGGACGCAAACACCAAATGCGGAAAGGACACACAGGAGTTTGGGAATTGTTTATTCCCGAAATTGGTGTAGGAGAACATTACAAATACGAAATTAAAAATTTTGAAGGACATATTTACGAAAAATCTGATCCCTACGGTTTCCAGCAAGAACCGCGTCCAAAAACAGCATCTATTGTTACCGACTTAACTTCCTACACATGGAATGACGAAGACTGGCTGGAAAAGCGGCGACATACTGACCCCCTGACCCAACCCATTTCCGTATATGAAGTACATTTAGGTTCTTGGTTACACGCTGCTAGTGCAGAACCTCCCAAATTACCCAATGGAGAAACCGAACCTGTAGTTGTCGTTTCCGAACTAAAACCCGGTGCGCGGTTTCTGACTTATCGGGAACTAGCAGACAAACTCATTCCCTACGTCAAGAAATTAGGATATACCCATTTAGAACTGTTACCAATTGCCGAACATCCCTTTGATGGTTCTTGGGGTTATCAAGTAACCGGTTATTTTGCGCCTACTTCCCGTTTTGGTACACCCGAAGACTTCATGTACTTTGTGGACGAATGCCATAACAATGGTATTGGTGTCATTGTAGACTGGGTTCCTGGCCACTTCCCCAAAGATGGTCATGGTTTAGCCTTCTTTGATGGTAGCCACTTGTATGAACACTCTGATGCTCGCAAAGGTGAACATAAAGAATGGGGGACTTTAGTATTTAACTACAATCGCCATGAAGTCCGTAATTTCCTAGTGGCTAATGCCCTGTTCTGGTTCGATAAATACCACATTGACGGAATTCGTGTTGATGCGGTTGCTTCCATGCTCTACCTGGACTATTGCCGAGAACCAGGAGAATGGTTGCCTAATGAATACGGTGGTCGAGAGAATTTAGAAGCTGCTGATTTTTTACGTCAAGTTAATAGCTTGTTATTTAGTTATTATCCTGGTGTGCTTTCCATTGCGGAAGAGTCCACATCTTGGCCAATGGTATCTTGGCCTACCTATACGGGCGGATTGGGCTTTAACTTAAAGTGGAATATGGGCTGGATGCACGATATGCTGGATTACTTCAGCATGGACCCTTGGTTTCGCCAATTCCATCAAAACAATATTACTTTTAGTATGTGGTACAACCACAGTGAGAACTTCATGTTAGCTCTGTCCCACGATGAAGTGGTGCATGGTAAGAGTAATATCATCGGCAAAATGCCCGGTGATGAATGGCAGAAGTTAGCTAATATCCGCTGTCTGTTTACTTATATGTTCGCTCACCCCGGCAAGAAAACCATGTTTATGAGCATGGAATTTGGACAGTGGAGTGAGTGGAATGCTTGGGCTGATTTGGAATGGCATCTATTACAGTTTGAACCACACCGACAGTTGAAGGATTTTTTCCAGTCTCTTAACCATTTTTACCGTTCTGAACCAGCTTTATATACTCAAGATTTTGATCAAGCGGGGTTTGAGTGGATTGATTGTACTGATAGCCGCCATAGTGTGGTTTCCTTTGTCCGTCGTGACAAGAATTCTGACGATTTTATGATTGTGGTTTGTAATTTTACACCTCAACCCCATTCTCATTACCGCATTGGTGTGCCAGAAAAGGGCTTTTATACTGAGTTGTTCAATAGTGATGCTCGTCAGTATGGCGGTAGTAATATGGGCAATTTAGGTGGTAAGTGGACTGATGATTGGTCTTTACACAATCGTCCTTATTCCTTGGATTTATGTTTACCTCCTTTGGGCGTGTTGATGCTCAAGTTGGATAAACAGAAATCTGCACAGGTGATGGAATAATCCTGTAGGGTGGGCAATAGACATCTCCAGAAAAGAATGTAGAGACGTTCCATGGAACGTCTCTACAAAGGTTCTAGGAAACGCATATTTAATGGGACAGAATTAATTACACAATGTCATTGCAAATGGAACGAAGTGAAATGAAGCAATCGCAAGGGTTGTGATTGCTTCCCTTCGCTCGCAATGACTGTAAATATTTTTGTCCAATTACTTATTTAATTTCTGGAGATCTCTAATGCTCACCCTGTGTGCTTGTTAGGGATTTTATTTGTAAACATTAATGTACTATGAATTGACTATAAGTATGCTACATGGTAATATGCTAAAATCTGTAGCCCGCCTAGGAATGATAGCGTAGCGTGGCGTTAGCTATATTCCCAGTCTAATAGCAGAAGTTGTCTTTTGATGACTAAGGAACACCAAAAAATAAATTACCCAATTTTGTGGGATGGGCATCCTGCCCGTCCTTGATAATTAGCGGGCAATTCGTCCCGCACCACAAGAAATTTTTGGGTATTTTTTTAATTGGAAGTCCCTAAATAACTCGGAAATTTTTGAGTAAACTTTAGTTTACTTTCGCTATTAGCCCGGAAATTCATTTCCGGGCGGGTATGGAAGCCAACAGATAAGCCATTTTCAACTTAAGTTGACATCTATGAGCAGTGCTTTACCCCTATCCGCTTAAATTAAATAATTAAGCAGTGTTGAGTATACCATTTAAATTTGTTTGTATGAGTATGATTTTGGTAACAGGGGCTGCTGGACTAATTGGTTCTGAATCAGTCAGGTTTTTTGCCGATCGCGGTTTTACAGTTGTTGGAATTGACAACAATATGCGGCAGGTTTTTTTTGGTGAGGATGCGTCAACAGAATGGAACCGCGATCGCCTTTTACAAGATTATGGTGATAAATATATCCACCATAATGTTGATATTCGTGATCACAAGGCCATCTCCCAAATATTTCAAACCTATAGTCAAGATATAAGTCTGATTATTCATACTGCGGCTCAACCTTCCCACGATTGGGCGGCTAAAGACCCTTACACTGATTTTACAGTTAATGCCAATGGTACATTGGTGTTATTAGAGAATACCCGTCAATATTGTCCAGAAGCCGTATTTATCTTTTGTTCTACTAATAAAGTCTATGGTGATACTCCCAATTTATTGCCCCTAATTGAACAAGAACTGCGCTGGGAAATTGCAGAGACACATCCCTACAACCAGGGTATTGATGAAAGCATGAGTATTGATAACTGCAAACATTCGCTATTTGGAGCTTCTAAAGTAGCGGCAGATATCTTAGTCCAGGAATACGGGCGTTATTTTAGCATAAAAACAGCTTGTTTTCGGGGAGGATGTTTAACTGGTCCTGGTCACTCTGGAACTAAACTGCATGGCTTTTTATCTTACTTGATGAAATGTACCATGACTGGGCAGCCTTACCAAGTATATGGCTATCAGGGTAAACAAGTTCGTGATAACATCCACAGTTATGATTTAGTTAATGCTTTCTACCACTTTTATCAAGCTCCCCGTGTAGCTGAAGTTTATAATATTGGTGGCAGTCGTTTTAGTAATTGTTCAATGTTAGAAGCAATTGGGCATTGTGAACTTATCGCTGATAAAAAGTTAACCTGGAGCTATGAAGAATCCAATCGAATTGGCGATCACATTTGGTGGATTAGTGATGTTCAGAAATTCAAAAATCACTACCCTAACTGGGATTTAACCTATACAGTGACAGGCATTTTGAAAGAAATTTTTGCCGAAAACATCAGCCGATGGAGCTAAGGATACCCTAGTTTTAAGCACTTGTTATTTTGGGATTTGCTTACCATGTTGAAAAAGCTATTTCGGCAAAAAGTTTTTAAGTTTCTCATCGGTGGTGGTGTTGCAGCAGTCATCAATTTATTGTTGATATTTTGTCTGATTGAGTGGCTAGGATTTAACACCCCTACTTTACGCAATGTGGCTAATGCAGTATCAATTGAATTATCTCTGTTAGCAAGTTTTTTCATCTACCGGGTTTGGGTTTGGCCGGGAGGTGTTTGGACAATAAGAGAAGTATTATGGCGACAAATTCCCCTTTATCATCTGTCCGCTGGGGCTGCTGTAATTACTCGGATCTTCATTCTCTTTCCTTTGTTAGATAGGTTAGGAGTTAATTACGCCATTAATACCTTAGTAGGTGTATTATTAAGTGCGGTTATTAACTATTTGATTAGCGATCGCTTAGTATTTAAAACCCCAGTTCAATCTGATCAAACACCAACACAATTTACTACAAAAATCTATTATCCTGAAGGATTAGCTCCTGGATTAGAGAATAAATCTTCTCACCCCAAATACCCTAAATTAGACAATTTAACAGGAATTAAAATTTTCTCTATTGTCATTCCTGCTCATAACGAAGAAGGTTGTATTGTCCCAACTATTGAGTCCATTAGCAAAATATTAGAACAAGAAAAGATTGCTTACGAAATTCTAGTTGTTAATGATAACAGTCGTGATCAAACAGAAGAATTATTGCAGCAGCTAAATTCTGAAAATAGTCAAGTCCGTTATATCAATAACTATTATCCCAACGGGTTTGGTTTTGCTGTACGCTGCGGCTTAGAGAATTTTCAAGGTGATGCGGTAGCCATTGTCATGGCAGATAGTTCTGATGCACCAGAAAATATTGTTGATTACTACTATAAACTGCAAGAAGGATATGATTGTGTATTCGGTTCTCGGTTTATTAAAGGAGGTAAAGTCATTGATTATCCGATGCACAAATTATTAGTGAATCGGTTGGCTAATTTATTTATTCAAATCCTATTTGGCTTGAAGTTTAATGATACAACCAACGCCTTCAAAGCATATCGTCGGGAAGTAATTGAGGGTATTTCGCCTCTACTATCGCATCACTTTAATTTAACAGTAGAAATACCTCTCAAGGCTATTATCAGGGGATATTCCTACACAATTATGCCCATTACTTGGCAAAACCGCGCCACGGGAGTATCTAAACTGAAGCTGAAGGAGATGGGTAGCCGCTACTTGTTTATTGTTCTTTATGCGTGGCTAGAAAAATATCTTTCTAGAGGAGATTATCGGCGTAATCAGGCTCAGTTGGTAAATAGAAAGCACAAGGTAATTTAGAAGGAGTTGATTTTATGAATGATCATTCAATAGCAAGAGAATTTGATAAGTCAATTAGATGGAAACTTTTGCTCCCCAGTCTTATCTTATTTATATACGTTTTTATTGCCTCTCTTCCTCTACCTAGTCCAATACAAATGGGATTAGATCCGTCCTGGTCTTATGCAATTAGCCAAGCGAATCAAAAACAATTGATTTTTGGAAAAGAAATTATATTTACTTATGGACCATTAGGATATTTAATTACTGGTGCTGTAT
>NZ_JADEWA010000342.1:0-5922 GCF_015207865.1 Dolichospermum sp. LEGE 00246 | reverse complement strand
TGGCAAACAGGATCAGGGCAAGAACCGTACATCTAAGGTAATACCTGAAAAGCGGATATTATTCGAGCAGTTGTCTTGACAATTATTCGATTAAGAATCCCCGCGTCTTTAGACCGGGGAGTGTCAAATCTAAGTCGGGCTTGTAAAGGTGTTATTTTCGACAGTGTTAACACTGTTGCTAAACTGATGGCAAAAGCTACTACTCAGAAAGGGTTACAGGTTTTTACGACCATCATTGATAAAGCCTACCAAACCGGTAAGAAAGTTGCTGAGGGTTTTAAAGAAACAATGGAGATTTTCTTTGATGATTTTTTGCCACAGTGGAACTATACTGCTAAACCACAACAACATTTAGTGCTTTTTGTCTTTTGTGGCTTTTTTCCAAATCCCGGTGGGTCACTTGAGGGTGGTGATGATGAGTTAACGGAAGTTCGATTGATTTTTTCTAATAATTGTTCTTGAACTGTCAGGACTTCTGCTATTTTCTTTTCCTGTTGTTCTATTTGCTGCGCCATTTCCTCCACCAGTTTTTTGACGCTGGTTAGAGTCTTTCCCCAATCTTCCTGGGGTATCTGTTCTAAGTGATTGACGCGCTTTTGTTCCATGTCACTTAATTTAACAGATTTTTGGGGGAATTTTTTACGATGCCTGCGGCGAGCGTAGCTATCGCTCTCCTACCCCCCTGAACGGTTACGATGGTGGGTATTTCTAGGGATGCTTATACTATACTAAGATAGTTATACTAGTAGCTAAGTTTAAGACACCCGCCAGCCAGACAACCGCCAGGGAATTTATTCCCTGTCTAATAGCTGAAGTCCGTTTTAACGGACTAGAATCTTTTTTAAGTGTTTAGTCATCTTTAGATGACTTGCGCTATTAGCAAGGAACTTGAGTTCCTTGCGGGATAGAGGTTTTAGGTTAAATTTTCATCAAGGACAGTTCAATATAGTCCTCTCTAGGCTGTTTAATACTGACTTCTACACCTGGACCAAAATACTTAGTCATTTTTTCCTGCTTTTGCTGCCAGGTATCAAAGGTGATTAGTGGTGAATCAAATTCTAGAATTAAGGTATAAGCGCCATTGATTTCGGTTTCTCGCAAACCGGTGACGATTGGTCTTTCTTCGTCGGTGGGACTTAAACCTAGATAGGCTAGGGCTACATCTAAATGAGCTTTTTGCCCATAACAGTTGCGGGTGATGTCTTTGCGGATTTTAGTCTGTGTAACTGTTGCTTGTTCCTTTCTGAGTTCTAGGATGGATGGTGTGCTAGTTTTGCTGAACGGTACAGGTTTAAGTTCATTGGCTTTCAGGGCTAAACCTCCCAGCAATAGCGGAAATCCATAGAAAAATCCGACTAGATTAAGGGTGGCATTATCTACAAAGTAGGCAACAAAACCTGTTATGGTCAGTATAGCACCTATTGTTAAGCCAAGTGTTCCTAAAGAAATTCTGCCGAGCATAATTTGAGATTAGTATAATTTATTTTCATCTTTTATTATCATCGCTCATTGGTGACAAATTGGGAAAGGGGATATGGAGATTTTTACTTTTTGCGTTAACTTTAGATTTGAAGTGTTTCAAAATGGGCAGCAGAAAAATGGATATTCAGACAATTAAAGACCGAATTAGCACTGTTCAAGATAAACGTGAGCGGTTGCTGAGTTTATTGGAACAACCCAATCTAGGAACTTTAAGAGTTGATGTGAATCAAGCTTTGGAAGAATTAGATGATTTACTTGATGAGTTTAAACGGACTATTCCTGAAACGAGAAATAATTAACCTAAGTTGTTAGTTATGTCAATTTAGGCAGGAAAAAAGGTAATTGATAATTACAATACCTTTGACAAATTGAAGAAAGTCTTGATTCGTAGGTTGGTTTGAGAGACAAGATCCAATAAATGCGTTGGATTGTACTGTCGCTTAATCCAACCTATAAGCAATAGTGAAGGTAATTGATAATTAGCTCATGGTGTCTCAAGATAAGTAGTGAGACAGAATTAGTTACACAATGTCATTGCGTTAGCGCAGCGTTAGCCATATGTAACGAAGTGAAATGAAGCAATCGCCAGGGTTGTGATTGCTTCCCTTCCCTCGCAATGACTGTAAATATTTTTGTCCAATTACTTAGGTGCATTTTTCTTTGTCGGATTTGGAAAATTGAGGATATCCAGATAGTTAAAACTGTTCCCAGTTAAGAGTTCCCTGCCCTCACAGACAATTTATTCAGCAAGCCCTAAATAAATTTCATGCTGTTATTAATAAATCGTTTCTGGGCGCAGACCCTGCGCCCCTACTTTCTGAATTTTTCATGGTCAGAATCTACTAGTAGTTGGTCAAATTTATTTTGACGGGTAATGATCGGAAAAAACTTCTGTTCTTCCCTCCCCTGTCACCGGTGCCTCTCTTCTCCCCCTGCTTGCCTTCACCCGTCATTTTCGGGTTGACAGACTACTAGAGAGGTTTGCAGAGGGGTTTATTAATATTAATACATTAAAAACTTTTAAAACATCCTCTTAACCCAATCTAAAAGGAAAATTAAGCAGAGTGCAATCTTTCTTCAAAAAATAAAGAATACCCAAGTTTGTTGCCTAATTTTCTCACTAAGTTAATGAGTTCTTTTGTGGAAATATCTTTTGTGCAAACTTCATCAAATTTATGTTTAGTTTTATAGTTATGAAAATATGATTCATCTATTGAGGAATAAGCCAAAATTTGAGTATTTGGAGATATAGCTTTAATGTAATTAGATGCTGACCAACCATCCATAATCGGCATTTGTAAATCGAGAATGATCACATGAGGTTGATGGCATTTAACCATGTCTATAGCTTCTTGACCATTACTAGCTAAACCAACAACGTGAATATTTTCTTGAATAGAAAAAATTAGTTGCAGACTTAAACGTGTGAGTTCATGATCATCAACTATAAGAAGGCGCAATTTAGAAGGCTCTTTGGACAACATTAACATTTCCAAAAAATAATAAATATGTATGACTATAGTTTATGAATGCGAGTTCTAAATGTACTCTGTCTGATGAGTGAATTTTGGGGGCTAAAAGTTAAATTTTATGCGATTTTTGCATACCATTAATGTAGTAGATGCACTGATTAGGAAATTGGTATAGGATGATCGGACATTATGGCTCTTGTGTCTCGTTTATGGTGATTGAGGATTGATGATAACAAAACCCTTACGAGACAAGGGTTATAAACAATTATTTCCATATTTTCAATGAAATGTCTACACAATAGGGCTTTCAATGATTTTGAACCAGGTTTTCCATAAAAATAACCGAAGAACCACATTATCTTCAAAATAAGTAGTGAGACAGAATTAATTACACAATGTCATTGCGTTAGCGCAGCGTGGCGTTAGCCATAGGGAACGAAGTGAAATGAAGCAATCGCCAGGGTTGTGATTGCTTCCCTTCGCTCGCAATGACTGTAAATATTTTTGTCCAATTACTTATAACGACAATTTTCAACGCCAACCTACTTAAGTCATGGATAGAAGTCAGGGGAAAGATGAAGAATTGACAAGAGGGTATGTAAATTCAGATATGCTTACCTTATCAGAATTTGAGGTGATGATTCACTTTTGCTGCAACTATTGAGAGTCTAACTTATGCCGGCGGAACGTAAAGCCATAGACATAATTGTTTTTTGAGAATTGGCTTCTGGACAGTTATCACCTGGGCATCTTTGGGTATAATTGCCATCAGGTTGTAATTCCCAGGCATGACGATTATCTGCTAACATAATCCCTAAGATTTCTTGTAAATCTTTGGCAATTTCTTGGTCTTTGATGGGGGTAATAACTTCGACGCGACGATCTAAATTACGCCGCATCCAATCTGCGCTGCCGATATATATTTCTTCTTGGTTATGATTGTAGAAGTAATATATGCGGGAGTGTTCTAAAAAGCGGCCAATAATGCTGATAACGCGAATGTTGTCGCTGAGATTTGGTAGTCCGGGACGCAAACAACATATTCCCCGAATAATTAGATCAATTTGAACTCCAGCGCGGGATGCTTCGTACAGGGCAGAAATTATTTGTGGGTCAACTAGGGCGTTCATTTTGGCGACTATGCGACCGGAAAATCCGTTTTGCACGTTGTCAATTTCGCGTTTAATTAATTCGAGAAAGCGATCGCGCATATTCACAGGTGCTACCATAATTTCTCGATAGGATTTTTGGCGAGAGTAGCCTGTTAAGAAGTTAAACACATCTGTTAAATCTGCGCCTAATTCTTCTCGACAACTAAATAAGCCTAAATCTGTATAGAGTCGTGCGGTTTTGGGGTTGTAATTCCCCGTCCCAATGTGGACATAACGGCGCATTCTGTCTTTTTCTCGTCGCACTACCAAGACGATTTTGCTATGGGTTTTCAAACCGACTAAACCATAGACAACATGAACACCAACTCTTTCTAAACGTCTAGCCCAATAAATGTTATTCTCTTCATCAAATCGGGCTTTTAATTCGACTAGGACGGAAACTTGTTTACCATTTTCTGCTGCTGCAATTAAAGCATTAACTATGGGTGAGTCTCCAGAAGTCCGGTAGAGAGTCATTTTGATGGCTAAGACGTTGGGATCATGGGCGGCACTAGTAATAAAGCGCACTACTGTCCCGGAGAAAGATTGATAGGGATGATGAACTAGCAAATCTTTTTCTCGAATTATGGAAAAGAAGTCTTTTCCTTCTTCTTGTTCAAGAGCGTCAGTATCAATACAGGGTTCTCTGAGCCGTTGTAAGCGGGAAGGAACGACGGATTGACGGGGGGGATCTTTAAGTTCTGGTAGTGGTAGTGCCAGAAAGTACATTAAATCTCGCAATGCCAACAGACCATCAACTTCATAAATATCGCTGTTGGTGAGTCCTAAATCTTCTAAGAGACGGGAACGAACTAACGCAGGGGTTTGGGAGCGAATTTCTAACCTGACGGTATTCCCCCCCATGCGGCGTTTGCGAAGTTCCTGTTCAATGGCTAATAACAGGTCGTCGGCTTCATCTTCCTCTAATTCCAGATCAGCGTCGCGGGTAATGCGGAAGGGGTGATATTCTTGGATACTCATGCCGGGAAAAAGAGATTCTAGGTTATGAGCGATCGCTTGTTCTAAGGGAATCCCTGACCAGTTAGCAATTTTCCCATTGTCTTGAACTCTCAACTCTGGGGGTAATGGCAAAAATCTTGGTAAGACTTGAGGAACTTTAACTCTGGCAAAAAACTCCTCTTCTGTATCAGGATTTTTGACCACCACTGCTAGATTTAAACTGAGATTAGAAATGTGAGGAAAGGGATGACTAGGATCAACAGCAAGAGGAGTCAGAACTGGAAAAATCTGCTCTTCAAAATAGTTATTTAGATAACTTCGCTGTTTGGGATTCAATTCTATGTAATCGAGAATATAGATTCCCTGCTGGACTAACAGTGGTCGCAGCACTTCCTCAAATTCCGCATTATGCTTTTTGAGTTGGGGATTCAAATGCAAACGAATATCATCTAGTTGTTTCTGTGGTGTCCGTCCATCAGGAGTTAATAAATTAACAGTGGCTTCTACCTGTTGCTTTAAACCTGCCACTCGTACCATAAAGAACTCATCCAAATTGGAACTAAAAATGGCTAAAAATTTCAGCCTTTCCAACAGAGGAGTTCTGGGATCACAAGCCTCATGTAAGACCCGATTATTAAATTCTAGCCAACTTAACTCACGGTTGATGTAGTATTGTGGATCACTCAAATTCATGGAAGCAGAATTTTTTTTTGGTTTCGCCATAATCACCTAGAGATAGGTAGACATCGTCTATAAAGCGTGAATATCAATATCTTAATTGCTACTGCATAGATTTTTACACTTCTTGATCTATAAATCTAATTAAGTTGACAATTTAATATTCTTATGTATAAAAA
>NZ_JADEWA010000341.1:0-5929 GCF_015207865.1 Dolichospermum sp. LEGE 00246 | reverse complement strand
CAATTATTAAAGCTAAAAATTGGAAAATAATTAAATTAAAATTCAGACTATTAACAATAATTTGACTACCAAATAAAACAATAATAATTAAAGCTGCTGCTAACATTAATAGTGGTTCTAACAAAACACTTAAAGTAGCAATATTTATAGGTACATTAGCATTTCTAGCCGCTATAATTCGCCCATAATAATGCCAAATATTCCCAGGTAAATATTTAGCAATATTCGTTTTTAAATAAACTTGGATAAACTCAATAGCAGATACAGATTGATTTAACTCCCTGAGTACCCAAGTCCAAATCCAACCTGCCCAAATATGTGCCAATAAAGTTACACTTGTAGCAGTTGCTAATATTAACCATCCGGTAATATTAATCCGAATAGCACTAACTCCTAACCAATTATCTTTTAACGCTTTCAATAAAAAAAACAGCGTTCCACCTAAAATCAACCACCGGATAATTTTCTTCATTTTAAAAGGATTTAGATCCCCGACTTCTTAGAGAAGTCGGGGATCTTGTTTTTGTGTTTTTGTTAATTTTAATTTTGCAAATACCAACTTTCTAACGCCAAACGATGAATTTCTCGCCAAGAAATATTATTTTTCCGGGCTAATTCTGCACAATCTTCATATTCTGGCTGCACATTAGTAATTACCTTTTCTGTAGCTGTTCCTGTCCAGGCCACTTTTACCGATATTGTTCCATAAATAGTTTCCACTTTTTGCATTTCCCGTTGTAAAATTGCCCGCTTTTGAGTAGTACGACGAATGCCTAAAGTGCTAGTTTCTCGAAATAACACCGCTTCACAACTAGCTAACTTTTCAGGATGACAAATCACAGTTAACAAAATTCCGGTACGCGACTTTTTCATCCCTATCGGTTGAGTAAACACATCCACCGCACCCGCAGCAAATAAAGCCTCAAATACATAACCAAATACTTGAGGATTTAAGTCATCTATTTGAGTTTCTAGGACAGTAATCGTCTCTAAATTTGGGGAAGATTCTCCTAAATTAGAGTTATCAGTCTGTAAAGATTCATTTTCACCATACCAAAGTCGTAGTATATTAGGAATGGGTAAATCTAGAGAACCAGCCCCTAATCCTACCTGTTTGATAGTCATTGGTGGTGGTGAACCAAAGTCTTGAACTAAGGTAGTAGCGATCGCCGCCCCCGTTGGTGTTACCAATTCTCTGTCAATGCCATTACTATAAACTGGACAACCCCGCATTTCCCACAACTTTAACACCGCTGGTACTGGTACAGCCATTCTTCCATGTGCCGCATTAACAGTACCACCTCCCGTTGGAAATGCAGAACAGTATAGCCAAGGCAAACCCTGGCGATCGCTATCAACACCCAACCAATCCAACCCTAAACAAGTACCAACAATATCCACAATCGCATCCACCGCACCCACTTCATGAAAATGAACTTTTTCCGGTGCGATGCCATGAACAGCCCCCTCTGCAACTGCCAACTGTCGGAAAACAGCTAAACTCCAAGCTTCCGCCCGCACTGGCAAATTCCCCTTAACAATCATCTCCTCTATTTCTGGCAAATGACGGGTGTGGTTGTGATCATGTTCATTGTGAGAATGATGGTGATGATGAGAAACCAAATCTACATGAACCTTAGTCGCTTGTTGACCTTGACGGTGAACCAATTCCGCCCACAATCGGTATTCTTGCTCAATTCCCAAGCCATTGAGTTGTTCTATCAAATACTCCACAGGCACACCCAGACTAACCAACGCCCCCAAACACATATCACCAGAAACCCCTGTTGGACATTGAAGATAAACAATTTTATTCATAAATTTATTTGTTAATTGTCAGTTGTCAGTCGTCAGTTGTCAGGAAAAAAAACTATTACCATTACCAATCACCAATAATCATTATGGCCAAAATATTCACCATTCATCCTGATAATCCTCAAAGCCGCCGAATAGAGGAAATAAAGTTAGCGTTATTAAGTGGCGCTATCATGCTCTACCCTACAGATACAGTTTACGCAATTGGTTGTGACTTGAATGCCAAGTCGGCGGTGGAAAGAGTGCGACAAATCAAACAGTTAGCGAATGATAAACCACTGACATTTTTATGTCCCTCACTCTCCAATGTGGCGACTTATGCCTTCGTAAGTGATACAGCCTACCGACTAATGAAGCGGTTAATACCAGGACCCTACACATTTTTGCTCCCTGCTACCAAATTAGTACCGCGACTAGTGCAAAATCCCAAACGCAAAACCACAGGAATTCGGGTGCCAAATCATAAGGTTTGCTTGGCATTAATGGAAGCGTTAGGAAACCCAATTATTTCTACTTCGGCTCATATTAGAGCAAATGACGAAGATCAGGAAATAGTTGAAAACGGAAAACAACCAATGTTGTCACGGGTAGATTTATATGACCACTTGGATAAATTGGTAGATATTATTATCGACACTGCCGAAGAACCTACATATCAAGTGTCTACCATTTTAGATTTGACCGATGAAGAACCAGTTATTATTCGGAGAGGTTTAGGTTGGGAAGCTGTAGCTACTTGGGTTTAAGAATAAAGCTTTACAAGTGCAACCCCTTGTTTTGGACTCCGTTGCGCTAATTATTATGATCACCTGACTCCAATTTTGAAATTGTCATCTTCCCAGGCACTCTTATCCCAGTCATGAAATTATGGCTACGCCAAACAGGCTATCGGCCAATCTTAGCATGACTAAGGTTTTGGCAATTTGTCCTCAGAGTGAATATCTATTATGCCATCTTTGATTTAGTTGCTAAAAATAAAGCGACACAATTAACAAGCCCTTAACTTTGGAAATTTCCTACAGTATTTACATATCAGGAGTCTAGTTGGTGAGTTCTGAGGCATAAATCCCCAAAGATTTTTACTCCTGAGACTGGCCTTAAATACTGTATATGCGTTTGAGTTAAGGTGCAATACCAATTTTATAGAAAAGTCATGAAAGCTAACATCGCCAATCTGCCTAATTCTACATCTGCTTTTGATAGTTATATTTCTCTTGAAGAATTGTCTGTTCCTACCAGCGATACATTAGTACAACTTTTATCCCATGAGATGCAATCTCAAGTTAAATCCGCCACTTCAGGTGTACAAGATGTTGTTGGACGCATAGCCAAAGAAGTAGAACGGATATGCGATAAAAGCTCCCGCATTCAAAACTCAGGACAAATTCAGTCTTGGCAAATTACATTAGGAAGACATCGCTTACAAAAGTGCCTCCGTTACTATCAACTTGGCTCTAAGCAAGGACGAGTAGAATTACACAGCAGCTTAGGCGCAATTGTTTATCGTCATGTAACTGTTGCCGGCTCAGATTTAGGATTTGAGGCTCGTTACAATCTGATTGAAGATTTCTTACAAGCTTTTTATATCGAAGCAATTAAAGCTTTCCGTCGAGAAACTGAACTACCTGAAGATTACACTCCCCGTACTCAGTTACAAGTAGCTGAGTATATGGCATTTACAGAACAATATGCCAAACGCCGGATTAATTTACCTGGTGGTGCTAATCAACAACTAATTGTTTTACGCGCTCAAGGTTTTGCCCGTCGTCAACCCCAAGAAACTACTGTAGATATTGAAATGGCAGTGGATTCGGCGAAAACGGAAGAAGCGGAATCTTATCAACGCAATGTGGCAGTGCAGCAAATTCGCTCACAAATGATTGCTAAACCTGGTTTTGACCCTTCGGAAGAATCGGAACGCAATCGCGTGATTACCGAATTGATGAAATATCTGGAGTCTCAAGGACAATCTGATTGTATGAATTACTTGACTCTCAAACTCCAGGATCTTTCTGCACCGGAAATTGACCAAATTCTCGGTTTAACCAGTCGTCAACGCGATTATTTACAACAAAGATTTAAATATCACGTTGAGAAGTTTGCCAAACAGCACCAATGGCAATTAGTTCACCAATGGTTAGGTGCTGGTTTAGAACATAAGTTAGGTTTATCTTCCCAGCAATGGGATATTTTTTGGCATCAACTCACACCACAGCAGCAACAAATTTTTGAACTAAAAACCGCTTGTCAAAGTGATCAACTTATTTCTAAAGCTGTTCAATGTACTCCGAAACAACTGCAAAAACGCTGGACACAAATGTTGGAATTAGCATGGTCTATTCGTAACGGTCATGCTGAAACCAAAAATAATTAAATTCCATCTGGTCGGTTGGGTTGACGCAAGTAAACCCAACATTTTCATATAAATGTTAAGTGGGTTGGCGTTAAAAATTGTTGTTATGGCAAGGCAAGAGTGAAGAGGGTTTGGGCGATTTTACGTTTCTTTACACAGTTTGGTTTTATTGTGTTAAGTTTTATTTAGAGGATAATAGGGAGGATCAAAATAAACAAAGTCATTAGTATCAGTTGCATAATTCAACACTTCTTCAAAATTTGCTTGTTTGATTTCTACTTTCTGGAGTGCCAAGGATGCAACTCGCAAAACTTCTTCTTGACAAATACCTGGATTTTTATATTTACCTACAGGGACATTAAATTTTCCTTGAGAATTAACCCGGTACAGCCCATTAAAACAAGTTTTATTCAGATAAATAAACCGAGCCGCTTTTGTTAGATCTGTCCCATTATGATAATTTCTGACATCATAGTAATACTCTGAATTATGTCTTTGCTGATGTGCTTGCAGTAAAGTTATTAATTCTTCAAGATTGTCTCTAACGCACCGATAAGTAAGAACTAAATCTGCATTAATATCAGTTAAAACTGCATGAGATGGTTGCAAGTGAAAAAAAACTGCTCCACCCCCTAAAAATGGTTCATAGTAAGTCTGGTAATGCTGGGGAAAATAGTCTTTATATTGCGAAATCAATCTAGTTTTACCCCCAGCCCACTTTAAAAATGGTCGTGGGTAAGTTTGTTTAGGGATTTGACTTACCATCTACTTACGATTAAACTAAAAACTAACTAATCAATAAAGTCTATAATAAGGCAGTCTAAATTCAAATGTTTGATGGATTCTGGGATAACGTCTTTCGCTACCCTCGGTATTTAGTTAGTATCGTCTTGGGTGTTTTTCTAAACACCCTTGAGCCGCTGTTTCCATTATTAAAACGTCCTGTGACGCTGATGGCTATTTTAGGCTTGTTTACTGGTGGTCTTTTTTTCGTAACGCTTACCGTGCGGGCTATGCTGGGATTGAGTTCAATGTAAACCAAAAGCCAGGAAAGGGTTGAGTTTATTGGACTGTTGGTGTTGATTTAATCGCGTCAAACACCGTCCACTTTCATTTACATTTAGAATCATGTTATTTAACCTCTGTGAGAAGGCGGAATTTATATGGCTACAAATCGCCGCGTTTCCCGCGTTGCTGAATTAATTAAACGGGAAGTTAGCCAAATGCTACTCAACGGTATTAAGGATGACCGTGTGGGTATGGGAATGGTCAGTGTTACCGATGTGGATGTTTCTGGGGACCTACAACACGCTACCATCTTTGTGAGTATTTATGGAACGGAGGAAGCGAAAACGGAAACAATGGCTGGTTTAAAGTCAGCTACGGGTTACGTTCGCAGTGAATTGGGGGCTAGAGTCAGATTAAGACGGACTCCAGAAGTGATCTTTGTGGAAGATCGTTCTATAGAACGAGGTACTAAGGTGCTGAGTTTATTAAACCAACTGGAGCAACAACGAGCATCAGCAAGTGTGGATGAGGTAGTAGAAGAGATGGCTGAATGATTTATTAATGCAAAATTAACCAAAATATAAATAAATCTGGAACTTGTTGCTATTTAAAGCACTCTAGTTGGGGATAATAGGGAATGCCTTGATTCCCTATTTTTAGAGAGTTCCGGGTATTGCAAATTTTATATCTTAGGATAGAGGTCAAAAACCATAGACTTATATATACTGATAAAGTTAACGCTAAAGCAAATCT
>NZ_JADEWA010000340.1:0-5958 GCF_015207865.1 Dolichospermum sp. LEGE 00246 | reverse complement strand
ATTGCTTCCCTTCGGTCGCAATGACAAATTCAAAAACTTTCCTATGTCATTGCGAATGTAACGAAGTGGAGTGAAGCAATCTCATCTGCTTCACTGCGATCGCAATGACAAATTCAAAAACTTTCCTATGTCATTGCGAATGTAACAAAGTGGAGTGAAGCAATCTCATCTGCTTCCCTGCGATCGCAATGACAAATTCAAAAACTCTCCTATGTCATTGCGAATGTAACAAAGTGGAGTGAAGCAATCTCATCTGCTTCCCTGCGATCGCAATGACAAATTCAAAAACTTTCCTCTGTCATTGTGAATGTAACGAAGTGGAGTGAAGCAATCTCGTCTTCACCGAGAGATTTTGCGATTGCTTCCCTTCGATCGCAATGACAAATTTAAAAACTCTCCTATGTCATTGCGAATGTAACGAAGTGGAGTGAAGCAATCTCGTCTTCACCGAGAGATTTTGCGATTGCTTCCCTGCGATCGCAATGACAAATTCAAAAACTCTCCTATGTCATTGCGAATGTAACAAAGTGGAGTGAAGCAATCTCGTCTTCACTAAGAGATTTTGCGATTGCTTCCCTTCGGTCGCAATGACAAATTCAAAAACTCTCCTATGTCATTGCGAATGTAACAAAGTGGAGTGAAGCAATCTCGTCTTCACTAAGAGATTTTGCGATTGCTTCCCTTCGGTCGCAATGACAAATTCAAAAACTCTCCTATGTCATTGCGAATGTAACAAAGTGGAGTGAAGCAATCTCATCTGCTTCTCTTCGGTCGCAATGACAAATTCAAAAACTTTCCTCTGTCATTGCGAATGTAACAAAGTGGAGTGAAGCAATCTCGTCTTCACTGACATTAAATATTCAAATCCCGTAAAGCTAACCGAATTTGTTCTAAGCGTCTGCGGTTGACACCAAAATCAGAATCTCCTACACGAGATGCAGAACGGATATGAATAACTGACTTATCGCCAGGAAAGTAAAACTCCACATCATCAACAAACTTGAAAATGCGACTTTTAGAAATTGCATGAATATAATTATCTGTTTGTGATATGATCGTGGTGCGGGGAACAACAGTGAGGACTTTTAGTAAAGTTTCTCTGGCTTTATCTCGTTCTATATGATAGGTAATCGGCTCAATAGCGTGTTTAGCATCAGCATTTTGACTGACAACACAATTAGGAGAAACTGGACAAGGACTAAGACTAGCTGACTCAATTCCTAAGCTTGAAGCTGAAGCAGTTGCAGGAATTATAAAACTCAGGATCAACGTTAGGAATATCGAGAAAATAATCTTTCGTAGTTGAGAGATTGTTGTTAAATTAGACATAATCAGTTAACTGTTATATTCTGTGATTCTTTGTATATTATCAGCTTTCTACACATTATCATCAAATTAGGTTTTTCAAGTTTTCCATCTTAAAATCACACTCCCCTTCTGATAGAGAAGGGACAGTGTGGGTATTACTTCATATCGTAACCAAATAAATTAGGATCAACTCCTCCTAATTGTAAATCTGCTAAACCATATTCTTGCCAGCGTCTTTCTACCATTTCCGCAACATTGGGATCTGATTTTAATGGTTCACCCCATTCATGTTCTGTTTCTGGAGGAATTTTTGTGGTGGCATCTATACCCATTCTCCCACCTAAACCTAATTTTTCACTAGCAAAATCTAAAGTATCAAAGGGAGTATTTGGTAATATAAATACGTCTCTGGTAGGATCAACTTTGGAACTGATCGCCCAAACAACTTGACGGGGATCACGAACATTGATATCTTTATCGACGACAATCACAAATTTCGTGTAAGTGAATTGTGGTAACGCACTCCAAAAGGCTAAAGCTGCTCGCCGTGCTTGTCCAGGATAAGCTTTATCTATGGAAATAATTGCGGCTTTGTAACTTAACGCTTCCATTGGCAGGAAGAAATCAACTATTTCTGATACTTGTTGCCGTAAAATAGGGGTGTAAATCCGGTTAAGAGCGATCGCCATCATGGCTTCTTCTTTTGGTGGCAACCCGCTAAATGTGGTAAGATAAATGGGGTTTTTGCGGTGTGTCATACACTGAAACCGCACCAAAGGCGAATCCTCCACACCGCCATAATATCCCATGTGGTCGCCAAAGGGTCCATCCGGTAAAACTTCCCCCGGTGTAATTGTCCCTTCTAAAACAAATTCGGAATCTGCGGGAACTTCCAAATCTACAGTTTTACACCTGGCTAAGTTGACTCCCGAACCGCCATACAATCCAGCAAATAACCATTCTGATAAATCTACAGGAATGGGTGTGGCTGCTGCCATAATGATTAAAGGATCTACACCCAGAGCGATCGCTACCTCTAACTTTTTACCACGTTCTGCGGCTTTGCGTAAATGTCTCGCACCACCCCGCACCGATAGCCAATGTACAGTCATAGTATTATTAGACTGTAACTGTAAACGATATACGCCTACATTGGGGATTCCTGTCTCACAATCCTTAGTAATTACCAATCCTAGCGTAATAATCTTGCCAGCATCTCCCGGATAAGGACGTATTAAAGGCAACTTATTTAAATCTAAATCATTTCCAGCAACTACCACCTGTTGACAAGGCGGAAAAAAGTCCCTTCCCGGTTTAGCTTTCACCACGTCAAACAGCACTTTACCAAAATCTATAGCTTGGGAAATCTTTTTCGGTGGTTTGGGTTGCTGAAGCATACTTAGCTTCTTTCCCAGGGTTTCCAACTCCTCTGGTTTTTCCATGTTCATCGCCCAGCATATCCTTTCCACAGTCCCCATTAAGTTAACTGCGACGGGAAAAGATGCACCTTTGACATTCTCGAATAGTAAGCCTGGACCACCTTTTCGCAGCATTCGGTTGGAAATCTCCGCAATTTCCATATCTGGGTCAACCAAAGCTGAAATTCGCTTTAATTGTCCTCTTTGTTCTAGAATTTTAATGAATCCCCGTAAATCTCGCGCCATTGTTTTTTTTAATTATTAAGAAGTGTAAAGCTATTCTTATTTTAGTCTTGATTTGGATAAGTTGACTTTTTAGTACAAATATACTATATTGAGGGAAAGAGGGATTTTTCTCACGCAGAGACGCGGAGGCGCAGAGAGGGAAATCCGGTTTTTAATTGATAAAAGTTAGGGGGTTTTATGTCGAAGTTAAATCACCAAATTTCTCTGTTAGAACTCATCCAAATTTTATCTGAATATCGTCAACATATCATTTTGAATTTATATAAGTTAAAGGAAGATTACCAGCGAACTCGTATTAAACGGGTGAAGGGTGTTAGAGATATTAATGGTGATTTAATAACTCCTAGTTTACAAACTGAAGATGTTTATGCTGGTGATTTTGTGCAAATGGGTGTATTCGCTATAAATCGCAATACTGCTACTATTAATATGTTGGTGAAGCGGAAAGTTAAACTGGTAAAGGCTGAAGATTATACCCCTATTATTGAGATTGTAGGGTTACTGGCTCATGATTTGCATAATTTCAATAATTATACCATTGTCAAAGATGGTAAAGTTCATATTTCGGCTTTAAATATTAAAATCAGCAACAAGAAAGTATTTGATTTATTGCAATCTAAAGGTGTAATTACTGCTGATGAGTTTGAATTTGATCGTGAATATCAAATCCAATTAGATAATTTACCATTAGTTCCTGTTAATATCAATTTTGGCAATATTGATGGGTTATTTACGCAATTAGCAGAAATTAAGGTGATTACGAGCATTCTGTCTGCTTGCTTACGTCATCAATCAGAATTGTTTGTGAGTAACCAAGTAGAGGAATTAAAAAAACATTATTTATCCAAAAATCTCTATCTGAATTTTCCTACCACTCAGGAATATTCAGATCCAATTGATTCTCATATTAGTCATAAAATTGAGTTTGGTAATCAGGATATTCTCAACTTGAGTAAATTATATGCTGCTAACCAGTTTTTAGGGCGGAGATATGAAGTTTACGACCAAAAAACTGGAGAGATTTTCCTGAAACCAACTTTGGAAATGGTTCTAAATCAAAATATCGCTTTTCGACAAAAAGCTATTTCTGCCAGAATGAAACTAACTAAAGTTGATGATTTGATGAAACCCATTTTTGATGACTTTCTGGGAATCAATATCAATGGAAAAGTAGGAAAAATTCTTTGTAAAGTTGG
The DNA here is from genome assembly GCF_015207865.1 of Dolichospermum sp. LEGE 00246. NCBI lineage: Bacteria > Bacillati > Cyanobacteriota > Cyanophyceae > Nostocales > Aphanizomenonaceae > Dolichospermum > Dolichospermum sp. LEGE 00246. Next base: position 1,790 of record NZ_JADEWA010000340.1, on the reverse strand, counting down.
TGAGCATAATTTGGCGTTATTATTATATACCCAACACGCTCATAAATCTATCAATAGAGAAGAGTTAATTGCAGCTATGACGACAGCTTATAAAAAGTTAGTAGCTTATGTTGAGCAGATTTACCAAGAAAAGATTTCTCCTATGGTGTTTTATATTGGTTCAACAGGACTCTTACCAAATAAAATCCCTGCTACAGCATTAACTGCTAATGAATTAGCGGCTAAATACCCACAGTTGCAATTTTCTAAAAATGAACAGTCAGGAACATTTTTTGAAGTTGGAAATACCATTATTAGCATTTATCCGCAAACAGAATATTACAGTAAAAATTCATTAGCTGTGAGTTAGTTCTGTAGTCGTAGGGGTTGATAGCGTTTCCACGTCTAACAGGGTACAAATTTATCTGCGTTTATCTGCGTTCATTCTCTTCCATCTGCGGTTAATTCTTTCTTCTTGTACCTCACAGGAACGGTAATTTCTATAGCAATGCTACACCATAAATCTGTACTTTTCCCATTGCTAAAAGTGCTGTTCCATAAGCTGCTTCCCTATGAATTGATGAAACAACTGGTACTTTTAAATAACGTTGACGAATAGCTGTCCAAGTGGAATTAGTCGCACCACCACCAGCAGTATAAATATGGGTTAAAGAATCTGCACCTAGATTTTGCAATAGTTCATATCCTCTAGTTTCTATTCTCGCCATACTTTCTAATAAACCATGTAGAAATTCTTTATTTTGATCGGGACGCGGTTCTAGTCTGGGTAATAATTGGGGATCATTAATGGGAAAGCGATCGCCTGGTTTCAATAATGGGTAATAATCTAACTCACTGGGTTGAGTTGGATCAATTTCTGCGCTTAACCTCACTAACTCAACATTGCTGAAAAAATGCTTTAAAACAGCACCTCCTGTATTAGAAGCACCTCCTGTTAGCCATAAATCACCTAAACGATGGCTATAAATTCCATATCGCGCATCTTCAATTCTTTGACGACTTAAAAGTTTTAGGACTAAAGTTGACCCCAGGGAAGTTACCGCTTCCCCCGGAAATTTAGCTCCACTGGCTAGAAAAGCCGCAATACTATCTGTTGTGCCAGCAACCACCAAACAATCGCCTTTAAAGCCAAAATCAGCCGCAATCCTGGGAAGTAATTCACCAATAGCAGTTCCCGGTGTTAACACTTGTGGTAACTGGAGAGGAATTTCTAATTGTTCCAACCATTCTGGATATTGCAATTTTTCTACATCATAACCCAGCTTCAAAGCGTTGTGGTAATCGCTAATACCTAACTTTCCATGCAAAAGAAACCCCAGCCAATCGGCTTGATGTAATAAATATCTGGCTTTTGTAAAATCAGGTAATGCTTGCATCCAGAGGAGTTTCGCTAGACTAGATGTAGCACTTAACACAGTGTGATTAGCCGGAGCAAACCAACTCAACCGTTCTAAAGCTGTCGCACCCCGACCATCATTGTACAACAGCGGCGCGTCTATAGGCTCTCCAGCCCCATCAGTCAGCAAAATAGTAGAAGAAGTCCCATTAATAGCGATCGCCCCGATCTCCCCCCTTAAAGCCTCCGGAATTTGCCCTAATAGACTCCATAAAGCCTCTCGCCAACATTTTACCCAGTTAATAGTCTCAACCAGCCAATAATGACGCATTTCCGACAAAACGCGACCTTCTTCATCAATTACCACACCCCGTGCGCCAGAAGTGCCAAAATCAATACCCAGGGATAAAGTCATAAATTCAGGGGAGTTGGGGGAGTTGGGGGCTGTCTCTTA
>NZ_JADEWA010000339.1:0-5972 GCF_015207865.1 Dolichospermum sp. LEGE 00246 | reverse complement strand
TGTATAAGAGACAGGAGTTGGGGGAGTGGGGGAGAAATTTCTTTCTTCCTCCTGAACTCGTTAACTTCTGAACTCGTGAACTTCTGATAGCGCAGAGTGGGGGTAGCCATACGCCTGAATGGGCGCAGGCCCTGCGCCCCTACCTGCTGAACTCCTCGATTTAAAATCAAAAATCAAAAATTATGATTACAGATCAAGCAATTCGTGAACAAGGCTATGCCTATTTTTTGGGCGAAGCACCGGAATTATTGCAAACTATTGAACAGGATTTATATACTTTAGTTGAAAATTCTAGCACAGCTAAAATACATAATCTAATGCGGGCAACCCATACAATTAAGGGTGGGGCAGCAAATGTTGGACTCGATACCATCATGACAATTGCCCATTCTTTAGAAGATATATTTAAGGCTTTATATAATCCTAATGTTGTTATTGATAGTGAATTACAAACTTTACTTATTGAAGGTTATGAATGTCTACAATTAGCAGTGACGGCAGAAGTTACTAGCAGTAACATCAATGCTGATGAACTTTTGAACCGAGCTACTACAGTATTTATTCAAATCCAAGAAAAGTTAGGTGATGCTTTCGGAGCAGAAACTCATGTGCCGACATCGGAAGAGTTAGGATTTGATATTGTTAAATCTATTTTTGAAGTAGGAGTAAAACAACGTCTAGATATTCTGAATCAGGCTCTTACTAATCCACCAGATAATACTGAATTTTGTGAAATACTCCACTCTCAAAGTGAAGTATTTATTGGCTTGGCAGAATCTTTGAATCTACCAGGATTGGAAAAATTGGCACGCACAATTATGGCGGTTTTAGATGCAAATCCCCAAAAGGTGCGAGAAATTGCTAAAATCGCTTTCACTGATTTAAAAGCAGCACAAATAGCTGTTTTAGGGGGCGATCGCACTTCTGGAGGTTCAGTATCTTTAGAATTACAAGCGCTGGTAAATACGACAAATGATGATTTATTTCCTGCAATCACAACCAGTTCTTTGGCAACAATCCCAAAATCTGAGTCATATCTGGCATCTATTCACCAATCTTTTGCTGATACATTTTTTAATAATACAACAGAATTTTATCACTTTTTAATTACTCTTAGCAATGGGAATAATCAACCTTTAAAACCAGTTCACGCCAAGGTTTATTTAAAAACTATTCGCTATATTTTTGGCTGGTTTAATCAATACAGAGAAATACCAGAATCAGAATTAAATCTATCTTTATTAATTCCTTCATCTAGTCAGAAATATCCCGTCAATTATTTAGAACATTGGCTAGAACAATTTCTTTACTTTATAGAAAAAGTAGGGGATAGCAAATCTCTATGTCTCCATCGTCGTGGTGTAATTTTAATTATTCTTTTAGCCATTGCTAAATTCCAATATACTGTTAAGCAAAATAATAGTGCTATTCCCATTATCAAAAAATTAAGGCGGCAAATTCGTGAATTAGGCAAAGAATATAAAAATTATCCACAAGTCACAGAAGCCGAAAAAAACTGGCTAGATCATCCTAAATTACAAGATTTGCTAGTAATCAAAGAAATAGTTCCTTCCTCATTACTCGAAGAAAATAATAGCCTTCTGGAATCAATATGGGGAGGAGAATCTATTTTAGAGCCAGATAATATACTCGCAATGCCAATCATAGAAACAACAGAAGGCGTTCAAAATGATATTTATTTAGAAAGTGTGACATCAGCAGCAGTTAGTGAAGAAGTAGTCACAAACTATGATACAAAAATTAATCAGCAATTAGAAGAAAAAACTACTGATGCAGTTAATAGAAACTCTCGACAATCTTCCTTTGTCCGTGTGGATGTGGAAGGACTACAACGCCTGAATTATATAACAGGTGAATTACTAATTTCTCAAAAAAGACGGACTTTATATGATGACCAAGTTATAGAATTAATTGATAGATTAAGTCAGCAACTTCACCAACACCAATTAACTTTATATCAATTACGAGATTTGCCATTACAAGGAAATAATGTCTCATCTCATCATACCCAGTCCCTGAGTTCAGTAAATTTTGATTCCTTAGAAATGGATGTATATTCAGAGTTTCAGTTAACACTGCATTCAGCAATGGAAGAAACCTTGCAAATACAAGAAACTTCCGAATCCCTAGAATTACTGATGAAACAAGCTGCTCAAATTGGGGAGAAACAACAAACCTTAACCTTAAATATTATAGATAACTTGGTAGAAGCGAGAATGTTACCTTTAGGAACTATCCTCAGTCGCTTTCCGCAAATGGTGCAGAATCTAGCCAATGTTTATGGAAAACAGGTAGAATTAAAACTGACTGGTACAGATGTTCTAGTTGATAAAGCGATCGCCGAAAAACTCTATGATCCCCTTTTGCAACTAGCACGCAACTCTTTTGATCATGGGATTGAATCTCCAGAAATTCGCCGAGAAAGAGGCAAATCACCACAGGGTATCATTGAGATTTTTGCCTATAATCAAGGTAGTCAAACTGTTATTGAAATCCATGATGATGGACAAGGATTAAACTTAGAAAAAGTTCGTAGCAGAGCCATAGAACTTAATCTAATTCCCCATGATAATAGTGGAGATTATGTTCATCGCCTCAGCGAATCTGAATTAATAGAGATGATGTTTGCTCCGGGATTTTCTACAGCCGGGAAAGTTAGTGAAATCTCTGGACGCGGGATGGGTTTAGACATTGTTCGTACCCAAATACAATTACTTAACGGCTCAATTTCCGTGCAATCATCACCTCAGCAGGGAACAACATTTATTCTTAAAATTCCTTTCTCTATGACTACAGATAAACTCATGTTAGTTCAAGCAGGTGGTGTTATTTACGCTTTACTACAAGATGGTATTGAAAAAATAGTTATTCCCTCTGCTCAACAAATCAAAGAATTTGAAGGCAAACAGTTTTTACATTGGCGGACAGATGAAGATGAATTGATGGTCAATATCCAAAAACTAGCAGGGTTAATGTACTATAATGGCGCAGTTTTGAGTACAAATAATCTGCAAAATTTCCCAGATAATTCAGAAGCAGGAATGGTGAAAAATCCCATCATTTTATTGCGTCGTCATCATGGTATGGTAGGCATAGAAGTTGATCAAATTATTGGAGAACAAGAATTAGTAATTAGGCCGTTAGGAAGTTCCATTACCCCACCAAAATATGTTTATGGTTGCAGTAGTTTGGCTAATGGTAACTTGATCTTAATTATTGATGGGACGCTGCTTATTGATACTAAAGAAATGCAAGCTACATTGGATGTCATGTCGCTCCCGATGGCACCCGCAGCAAATCAACAAGCTTTACCAGAGATAGTTGCCACTCATACCCAAAAACAGTTAACTGCTAATGTATCAGGAAATAGCCAATCACCAAAAGTAATTTTAGTGGTAGATGATGCTATTAGTCTGCGGCAAACTCTCTGTCTCACTTTACAAAAATCAGGATATCAAGTATTACAAGCTCAAAATGGTATGGAGGCTTTAGAACAACTACATCTACATCCAGAAATTGAAGTAATTATCTCTGATTTAGAAATGCCAAGAATGAACGGATTTGAATTATTAAGCCATATCCGTCAAAACCCAGATTTTGCTAAAAAACCAGTTATTGTTCTCACCTCTCGTAGCGCAGATAAACATCGTCAGTTAGCTTATGAATTGGGGGCAAATTCTTATTTAACTAAGCCTTACTTGGAGCATGAATTTCTCGCTACCGTTGAGATTTTAGCTTTCCCGACAGAAGCCCCACGTCTCACTCTTAGGAGCGGGGGATGAATGGATTTAAGATTATTTATCAGTTTGCTTAATTCTAAGTTCGGTTGGTATTGGAATAAGCGAAAAATTAGTTCCCTCCCCAAAGCATCGGGGAGGTTTAGGGTGGGGTAAGTAATTGGACAAAAATATTTACAGCCCATATTCCGCACTTCACAATGTAGTATCCACCTTTTCAAGAATTATTCCTAATAAGGGTTAAATTGTTCAATATTAATACCTAAAATGATGGATAAAATATGTGTTTTATTGAACGATAAAAAATTAAATTATGGAAATATTCGCGTATTACAAAATGAAGTGCGGAAAGTGGGTTACAGTCATTGCGAGCGAAGGGAAGCAATCACAACACTGGCATCGCTTCATTTCACTTCGTTCCATATGGCTAACGCCACGCTTACGCTATGACATTGTGTAATTAATTCTGTCTCACTACTTAATTTGAGGAATCATGGTGATTCGATAACTTGTGTGTACACCGTAACCGCTTAGGAGAGGGAAAAGGAATAACATTTAATACTGGAGAGGTTTGCAGGGAGGTTTGTTTATACATTGATATTACTGATAACTTCTTCTAAATCCTCCTGATAGCGCAGCCTGGCGTTAGCCTAATGGTATAGAGAATTTTCTGCAATTTTGTATTTTGAATAAGGATAACAGCTAGTGAAGCTATGGTATATTTAGGGGTGGTGCAGCCCTGAATATGGCTAAAATTAGGTCTACTACTATAAAATCTGATAGGGTATGGCATAAGCCGGAGAATTTGTTTAGACACACTCACTAACTCGATGACAGGCAAAAACGCAAGACAGAATGCATTTCTGCGGTTGGTGTCCAGTAAGGTCGAAGTTTCCGAGTCAGCATCTCGCTACTTGTTGCTTCCTGGTAAAGAAATGGTAATTGGACGTGACCCCATCTGCCAAATTGTCTTGGATGCTGTAATATACCGAATGGTATCTCGTCGTCATGCGGTAGTTCGTCCCGTTTCTTTAACGACCTATAGCGGCTATAGCTGGGTAATTTGTGATTTAAATAGTGCCAATGGCACTTTTTTAAATGGAGAACCCTTGAAAGGATGTCAAGAATTACATTTAGGCGATCGCATTTCCCTGGGTGCTGATGGACCACAATTTATTTTTGAGTACGAAGTTGTTGCTCAAAAAACAATGATCAATGTCAGTAAAGCGACAGTATTATCATCTGTTAATTATCAACATCTGTCATCAAAGCAAGATTCTGTAAGCTTCACACAATTATTTCCTATTATCTCTACTGGTAAGGATCTCACTCGCAAAGCCTACCTGATTCCAGGAATCTTAACAGTAGTTTTCGTGGTATTAATGTTTGCTACGGTAGGTCATCCCCAAGCCAATCAAGTAATTGTGGGATCTTACATCGCTTTTGCTGCTTACTATTTTGTTTATCAATTGTGTGGTAAATCTAAGCCTTGGTGGGTACTCGTGGCTACGGCACTGAGTACAATCTTAATTTTACTGAGTCCTCTCTTAGATTTATTTATCAAAGTCTTCCGAGATATCTTACCTGGGACGTTGGATGCGACATCTCCAGATGGAATTACCTTCACCGAATTATTAGTACGGATGTTTTTTGGTGCAGGGTTAATGGAGGAACTCCTGAAAATACTACCAGTATTAGGAGCATATTGGGTTGGCAAGTCCCTCCGATCACCCTGGCGAGAACGGATTGGGGTTTGGGAACCGCTGGATGGTATTCTCCTGGGTACAGCTTCCGCTGTGGGGTTTACTTTACTAGAAACTCTTGGTCAATATGTACCCTTAATTTCCCAAAATTCTGGTCAATCAGTCGGTTTACAGCTACTTATTCCCCGCATTTTAGGTTCTGTGTCCGGACACATGGCTTACAGTGGGTATTTAGGCTATTTTGTGGGTTTGGCTGTGTTAAAACCCCTGAAAGGCAAGCAAATCCTCACGGTGGGTTATTTGAGCGCTTCTGCACTCCACGCTTTATGGAATGCGACGGGTTCTATTAATGCTTTGTTTTTGGTAGTAGTTGGTGTTTTATCTTATGCCTTTCTAATGGCGGCAATTCTCAAAGCACGGGTATTGTCACCTACAAGATCAGAGAACTTTGCTACTCGGTTTCTTGATCCAAAGTAAGTAAGAGGTAGGGAGTGGGGGAGTGGGGGGAGTG
>NZ_JADEWA010000035.1:0-21896 GCF_015207865.1 Dolichospermum sp. LEGE 00246 | reverse complement strand
GAATTATGAATCCAGAACTAGAGGCATATCAAAATGAATTTATAGAAGCCATACCGGGGTTTATTTCAATTGTTGACTTAAATCTGACGTATCTTACGGTTAATAACAAACTATCTGCTTTGTTTAACTTAGAGAAAGAGAATATTAAGGGAATGCTGGCTGGTAGAAGTTGCAAAAAGCAAAGTGTGCAAATGCAGCAATTACTTGACTCCCCAGTGGGAACTGAAATAACTTGGGAGTATTATTTTGAAGGTACTTGTTTAGCTGTTTCCTCTAAACGACATGAGTTTTTTATTGTCAATCAAGCTGTTGATATTACTGAAAGAAAAAATCTAGAGGAAAAACTTAAAGCATCTAATGAGAGAAATGGAATATTACTCAGGGCTATTCCTGAAGCTATTAAGTCAGGGGCGGGAAGACATTCTACTGATGAGTTAGAATTTCTTGTTAAATCTTTAACTGAAAATCCCATTGTTGACCGACAATCAATTGAAACATTAATTAGATTAGAAGTTCAAGTTAGGGAAAATTCTGCCAAAATGCAACAAGTCGAAAAAATGCTTTTTTGGGATGATTCTTCATTGATGAGCAGAGTCAAAGCATTAGAGGTTTATCAACAAAACGATGATGAGAACTGGGAACAACTTGCAGAAAGCAGAAATAAAATCAATGATTTATCTAAAATTATGGAGATTATTACTAGCATCCCTGGTGGGTTAAAATCTTGGCTAATAGTGTTTATTATCCTCCAAATGACAGGAATCTTTGTTATAGATTTGGGTGTGAGATTATTGAACTTAGAACACTTCATACCCATTGAAAGAAAACAGTAATTATAGTTTTAAGCTTTTGATTTCGTGGGGTAACATGAATTTATCCTCTTTCCAAAACCCAGACTTTAATTTATAAGCTTTTGCACAGTTTTTAATGATTCCTGTGTACAAACTTAATTCTCTTGTCGTCGGAAAACTGTAATATTGAAATGGTAAATAATAAGCACACATTCCCGCCAAACACATTTGTAATTGAATATTAGTTGATGCTGAAACTGTGCCAACATACCAATCACATAACCACCGATTATATTGATCAAGTTCGTAGGGAATAATTATCAAGGGTTTTCTAGTGATTAAACTTCCAAGAAACTCTTTAGATTTTATTGCCCATTCCCAATGTTTTAATATTTGGGGGTTATCACTATATTGTCCGGGTTTCTGCATTTCTGGGGCATCAATCCACCTGGCACGACTATGAAAATCTTGTCCTTCATAATTGAGTTTGAGGGTATCCCCATCAGCAATAAATTTCAGGGTGGGTTTGATTCTTTGATTTGGTACAATCATCATCTTTTTCTAACATTATAACATAAACAAACAACTTATTTGGGGACTCGGTTTATTGGGGGTGTTGGGCATCGTTCTCATATTAATATCTGGTAAAAATCCCCCCAATAGCGAAACTTACACAGTATTAGAGGAATTATTAGTGCAAGGACTGGCTAAACTAAAACAGGATAATTGCCCCAATCAAAGTTCCCTGGAAACTGCCAAAACCATTGCCAAACAAAATAAAATTGGGGTCTGGAAATAACCCCATAACTATTACGCATTAACTAAAACAGGTTCAATCCAAATCCGTTTTGATTGTTTCCATTTATTATCACCAGATGGTTCTAAAACCCGCCAATGTCCCCGTCGCCAGTGAGTATGGGGTGATGAATGAGTACCACCGCTACCCTCAGATTTACTTTGATAACCCTTACCTAACCATCTAGCCCGACGAATATTGGGGTTCTTAATCACACCGAAACCCTGGGATTTGGCAATAATTTCACCATCGGAAACTTCGGTATTTAGACTTGGGGAATACTCCAAAGACAACAGAATATTAAGCACAAGATTTCTTACCCTGTCTAAAAATTCCCTGTCAGCTTCGTCAATGGTATTCCTACCAAGATTATTGTCATCGTTGTAACTCAAATCACCGTTATCTGTAACCTGACAACTAGACATCCACACAGTTTCTTTGCTGCTGGTTGTGGACCAATCAAAGTGCAAGTTTCCAGTCTGAATATCTGGGATTTGAATATCTCTCCACTTCCCTGTTCCCCATTCTGGATGTTGGTTATTTGTACAGTGAACCACCAAATAATCTATATCCCCACTGGGTGATTGTAATACTTTGGGCAACGCTATCAAAAATGTCGGTAATGATGGTTTCCAGCCTGTTAATACCCCTGGTTTATGAAGAACATCGGTATTATCAAAAGCATGAAATAACTCTGGGGTAATGCAATAAAGGGGGGCATCCTGAACAAACCATAATGACATTCGATGACTATGAATAAACGCCGAAAAGTCAGCATTAGCAAATTCGACATCGCAGGTTGATCCCACCCCGACAATACCGCTTAATTCATCCCAGGAAATATAACCTTTGGGGGTTTGATAATTCTTTTCAGCACGGATTTGTTTAAGCAGTTTTTTATTGATTTTCTCGAATTGGTAACTTGAGTTCCGTTTCCTCTAAGAATCTGCAACTTTCCTCAACCAATTTGCGTACCCGTTTTGTTAATTTAGTTTCTAGTATTTCGGATTTAGCTTTCACCAATGCAGATTGAATCTTTTGGAGACGGTCAGGACTGGTGAAATACTGGTGCATAATTTCCGGGCGTTTGGTGAGAATTTGGTAAATGTTCCACCGGGCGATGATCATGTATGCCACAGCTTCATCTATGAAATCGAAGGGGACTTTTTCGTGAAATAAATCCCCCAAATTAGCGACAAATACGAGTTCGGGTTTTTCCCAATTTCCCCATTCCAAAATCCATTTTAAGCGTTGGGGTTGTAGGTTAATGTGTCCTGTCCATTGGAGTTTACCATTGGTTGATTTCCTAACTGTTCCTGCAAAAACATCAGAGATTTTGGGGTTCGGATGATGTGAATGAATCCAACTTTCCAACACTGCATAGCAATTCGCGCAGCCATCCGAATCAGGGTCACAGCCCGTTACTATTGGCCATGTATTCCCAGTCCATTCAATATTAGAATCTTTGCTCATTTTTAACCTCCAACATTTTCCTCAATGTTTGTTCACTCAGGTAAAGGTAACGCTCACTATAGGTATCCGGGGCAGCATAGAAAAATCCAATTGTAATTTCGCATTTCTCACCAGTAATGTAATCAACATTTTCTTCATCATCACTGGATGTCTTGATATCAAAATCATCTATTTGCATACTTACTCCAAACTATTCAAAAGTAACCAAAATCATTAAGTGACAACATTAAAAATAAGCCGGGATAAACCCAGCCTATTTATTATTTACTTGCCATAGATATTACCTTCTGGTATATATTCATCGGGCGCATCTAAGGCTTGGGGGATGCGGAAAAAACAGGAGAAAATAGCTCGTCAAAGCGACCATTAACCCAAGCCAATCGTAGATGTAACAAATGGTTAAAACCAGGTTCGCTCCAACGCATACCAACACCTTTAAAACGTTGCTGAATTAACCACTTACAAGCACTTTCTACCATACCGCTACCCAAAGGTAAACCTAATTCCTTATAACGCTGATAGTTGATATGTGACTGATGTGTAAGAAGATAATTATGAACATTGGTTAAAGTTCTGCGAACATCAGATGAAAATCCGCGAAATTGAATAGTTTCAGCTAACTTGGCAATTACTTGCGCTTCGAGACCATGACGCAGTTGATGCCGCAAATACTTAAACCATTGATGAGCTTTAGTAGTACGACCATCATAAACTGCCGATGCCGCTTTCCACAGGTTTTGTGCGGCATGATAAAAGTCTAAAATAGCAATGGCACTGACAGCAAAGCATTGATGATAAAGATTCCAAAACCCCTTACCACCATCACTAATCCACACCAATTGGGGTGCTGACTGCCATTGTTGTCGCAGTGCTTCTAGCATTAAACGTGGACGCAGAGCATCAATATCTCCTAACACAGCGACCAATCTGCGTTGGTGTAGACGGAAAAACTCCCTACCTTTACGGGTGACACTTTGTCCTAATCTGGACAAAATAGCCACTTTTACCTCTCGCCACTGGGTTTTCCCATCAGGTTTACCCGGATGAGGACGCATGGGTATCATTACTCCGTCTGCACCTATCACTAACGGCATTTTTGCTATTGCCTGAGTCATTATCTCCGGTGTTGGCGGATTCCCAAGGGATAGTTGGTTTATCTCTGTTTCCAGTTTCGCCATTGCCCGCTTTCCCATGCTTTGTACCCAATTCCATATCGTCTTTGCACTGATTTCTACTCCCGTTAATTGGTGTAATATTGTTCTTACTGTTTCAAACGGCAGAAATACCGCTAATAAGCACCCCATTTGTACTAATTCCCAGCTAGTTTGTTGGCATGGTTCTATCTCTAGGACTTGATCTAATGGGGCTATTTGCGTTTCTTTACATCCATCAGGGCATCGCCCGACTCTTCTTGACCACGATACTTGCCCTAACAGTGTTTCCATCTGTCTTGGTCGCATTCCTTTACTTCTCAACCGCTTTCCGCAATGGTTACAGGTTGGCCAATTGTTTGGCTGCTCTGCTCTTACTGACAATTCTTGCTCTACAATTTCCTTGCCTACTCCCAGTCCTAACTTCCATGATCCTCTGACTATTGATGCTAAAGACTTAGCTTCTCTGATTTCCTTTATCTCCTGTGTCCATTTCCCGAATGGCACATCTAGTTTTTCTAATACCGATAGTACATCTAGCATTTTCTGTACGACAAATATTTTCTGCTTTTACTATCGGTTAGCTTATCTAACTTTCTTACTTATCTCCTCTATCTTTCGGTATCCCCCACCCGCTCTCTGCGCCCTTAAACTACATTCACCTTTACGCCCATCTTTAACACATTGTTCTAATTTGCTAAAAATTGATGCTCCAGATAAATTATTTTCGGAATCAACTTGATGAGTCATTATTTTCTCCTTAAATTACAATTTAGTTATCATCACTAACAAGCGACAGCAAAAAACCCAGGGTTTCCCCTGAGTTATTACAGTTAAACCTCCCCAATCATCCAAGCCTGAAAAGGAACACTAGACCAATCGGGTCTTAATATTTCAAAGAGTTCATTAGCTTTCACTGCTAACTCATTTTGTTGATGAATGATATTAATTAACTGAGAACAAACGGAGTCTAATTCTTCAAAAGTACCAATACCATCATTGATTTTGGTTTCTAATTCGTTCAGGATATTTGGGTTCATAATCATTACAAAAAACACCAAAACCCTGAAGCGATAGCGCCCAAAGCAAAGAATACTCTGGGCATTTCTATTTAGATAATCTCAACCCCAAATTCCAAGGTTTTCACAAACTCATTAAACCGACATTCACGGAGTTTCTTAGTCCATACTTTGCGATCGCCATCCCAATGAAACCTAGCATTACTAGCCAAACTACGAGTTTCATATTCAACCAATGCCTTCAACTCAATCATCGGTGAATTGGAGACAAATATCGCTTGGTTCACTATTTCTGGTAATATCTGTTTACGCCGATTAAAGCATTCCACCAATAACCGGACATCATCACCAGCCCTGTGTACTGTGCTGACACCGATACCCATCCACAAAGCTAAATCAGTGAGTTTGTAACTGTCATTTTTAGCAGGATAACCCCAATCAAAATCCTTCATGGCACATAACCAATCAGGAGTAAAATTAGTCCATGAAAAATCATCATCAATCAATAGTTTATCTACTAATGGTGCATCAAATTCAGCATTAAAAGCAACTGTATAATCAGCACAAGCAGCCATTCTTTTTAATAAGCTCATAGACTCGTCAACAAATGGATTTTTAGTTGTCAACTCCCAAGCAATGCCATTAACGAACTCTGCGGGGTTTTCTGTCACTGGTAACACTGTGGAAACACTACAAATCGCCCCGGTTTCCCTGATATTCTCACCAACTTGATACAAAGTTGCTGCAATCTCACATACCTTTGCATCATTAATATCGGTGGTTTCGGTGTCAATAATTAATAGTTTCATTGTCTACTCAGGTGTTTAAATAATCACTTTCTCTAAGCGATAGCACTCCTTAAAAAAAAGACCCAAGGTTTCCCCTGAGTCCTTACTTGTCCGTGAATCCTTAATGACTACTGTTGACTTTCTGGTAATGCCAACTTAGTAGGTGCTGGTAACAAAGCCTTGACGGTTTCATCAAAGCCTAAGCTAGTATCATACTTTTCCAACACCGCAGACATTTTAGTTCTTGTTCCCATAAACAAAGCTGGGAAGTTTTCTTCATCGGGGTGAATGTAAGTCCCTACTTTGCAGCAGAATGACCGATTTTTACCTTCACCTTCCTTAACACCTTTAAACTCCACATCAACAACACACAATGACCGCCATCTATCATCTTTACCACTGGGTTTCTTGTTGAGCATTCTGGCAAATGTCAATTCAGCCTGAGAGTAATACTGTTCCAAAGCTTCTCGTAAACTCCACAGCGATACATTCTTGAATCTGATTCTAATTGGGGTTTCATGGAGAAAATTGTTGGCATTATCTAGAAACATTATTAAATGCTCTGAAACTGCACTCATCATTTTCTTGTCAATTTCTTCAGAATATTCGTCGTACCAACCAATCATTATTCCTTCTAATTCTCGGTTATCTTTCAAATCAGTTTTATATCTCAAATAGGGACGCACATTACCCAAGATTATCATTCTAGCATTGGTAATAAATAATCCTTTCTCAACACCACCTGATAAATCCTTTTCAACTATTTCGGGAGTTCCAAACCATCCAGCTTTTGCTAAACTCTTTTCAGGAATGAATAACCCGGCTGTTTCCTCATTGATGACAATTCCATAAGGAAATCGCTTAGTTCTTACACAATTAAACTCTTCTCCCATTAATGCAGGATCTATTTCAAATTCAGAACTAACATCTGGTTCTTGATTCATTTCATCAACTGTATCTTCAAGATTCTCCGTTACTTCATTAATTGTGGATTCAGAATTTACGTTAACTTCATCAACTCCATTTTGAACATTATTCCCAGTCATTTCATTAACTCCATTTTGAACATTATTCTCAGTCACTTCATTAACTCCATTTTGAACATTGTTAGCGGTTCTTTTTCTAGTCATAATCAAAATTGAAAGACATTAACATCATTTAGTTTCATAGAAACCAACATCAAAAAGCGATAGCATTAGAGACAAGGTTTCCCCTATCTCCTAACTATTACGTCAATAGATTCACCGATGTATCCACCAAAGCATGACCACTATTATCAATCAGTGTTTTCATCCGTTCTTCGAGTCCTGGTTTTCCTCGAACACCGGAAAAGTGATAATCAAAGAATTCACTTTGCTCCTCAAATTTCACTAAACTAATGGTGGTGATTACTCCGCATAATTCCAGTTCTGATTCAATTTGTTTTCTGTATTGTAACCAAGGATTCAAAGCATCTGTAGCCCCGCTATTTAGCAGTGCATAACACCAATTACTTTGCATATCAAGAAACGTTATTTGCACCCAATTCTGTGCAGGTAAATGGGCAAATGGTTTACCATAAACTGGTTGTGATGCCCATAATATAATCATCTTCAAAGTTGCACCAATGTCACTCAATTCCTTGCCAACTTCCAGGTAAACTTTCCCTGTTTTACGATTAAATCTATATCGTCTTAATTCCATTGTGTCACATTGAAATCACCAATACTACAAAGCGATAGCATTCAATCGTTCAAAAATACCGATAAATTGGGGTCTAAATACAATGTTGATTCCCGGTGTTCGTGGTATTGTCGTTTGAGATTGGTAATGCGGCGATCGCTCAATAATCTATCCCGTTGTTTCTCCAATAATTCAATCTGTCCCTGGAGGTCTTCAATCTGAGATTCAATTTCTGCAATTTGTTCAGAATTTTTATTAGCTAATTCCCCAGTAATTCGGTGAATATCCTCATCTAATCTGGCTAATTTGGTATCTTCTTTATTAGTAGAAAACTTTTTCCTGAAAACTAAAACAATTCTGCCATCTTTGTTGTTATAAACCGCCTTGTTTTTAGCAGTTGCAACGATTTCAAGAGCTTCAGAAATAGCATCTGGCATCACCACCTCAATTTCTGCTGAGATTTTATTGACGGAATTTCGCAGACTCAATAACAAATCCAGTGCTTTATGTGATTTATTCATGGTAATATTGAGAGTAAATGACCAGTGTTTTCACACCAGTCACTTTGTTTACTATTGGTTGATAGATTCTTGTTCTTGTGATAGAATTGAAGTTAAGGTTTCTACATCAAAATCTAATAACCCCTTGGCACTTTGTTGAAATAGTTTGAACTTTTGCAGTGCATAATCTGAACTAACAAACCCGGTTCTTTCCAGGAATTGTTCATAATTCATTTTCCAATATGCACGGGATAAACTTTCTAGAAATTCATTCATTGGTTAATACCAAAAACAACAACACCACTAAGCGATAGCATTAACTCATCTCAATCTCACTATCCTTTTATCCAGTGAATGTTGTCGAGATACCTGATTAAATACTTTGCGGATATCTGTAATTCTCAGATTCTTGTAACTGGTAGTCCCAATACCCAATCGTTCCCACACACCAATTTGCTGGAAATAAACGCAGAGATAATATCCATAATCAGGCCATATTAATACTGGACATTGAATGCCTGTATAATAATGTTGAAACTCCCGCACTGGTTTACCTAAATCCTTGAGACTACCCTTATTGATTAGCCAGAAATCTGCGTCTGCAAAATCATTTTTGACAATCCAATTAAAACAAGACTTATTTTCCATTGCTTCCCAAAACTCAGCAGAATCGGGAAGCGATAGTGTTAGAATAAACTTAGTTGCTGGGGTTCAATAACTTTGATTTCTAAAGTTCGGGGATTAAATTGAATGATGAGAATATTTTTAACAGTCGCTAAATTCACACTCAACGCTGTCCCCCCAGTCAACCGTCCATCATAAACAGCCAGACACAAATCAGAATATTTAACCATCCATTGATCACGGGCTTGCATGACACCAGGGGCGTATTCTGGATAAAGGACAATCTTGTTGGATGCAGACTTCAGGAGTTCTTTGTATTTAACTTTCTGTTGCAGACTCCATAATCTGTCCTGATCTTTACAAGGAATCACCGCAGTCCAATTAAGTTTTCGTTTAATTAACACCTCAGCCGCTAATTGGTCAGTTCCTAAAGCCATACCATTGAAAAACTCTGTCACCCCTCGTTTTAAAGCAATATCAATTAATTGGTTAATGGGGTCTTTAATATCATCAATGTTCCGGTGTCCAGTGAAAAACGCTTTCATAATGCTTGCATAAACAACACTACAAATAAGCGATAGCAATTAATAAAAGTCCCTAGATAAACTAGAGACTATTCAAATTATTCTATGTCATGTAATTCTTGAGCTTCCTGAATAGATTTAATAGTGCTTTCCAGAAGTTTATTAATCAATTCAGTCCGTGTTTGATACGGTATCATGGGATTATCCAGGTTTTCTATTTGGAACTTCACTGCTAAAGTATTATTCAAAGCGATCGCTAAATTATTTCGCATTTCATTATCCCGCTTTTCGTATTCATGAACTTCTGCCAATTCCCAATCTTCTGGTTCATATTTTGTTACAGAAACTGGCATTCCATGAGCTTCATGATATTCAGTATATTGTGACATAATGATATTACAAAAACACCATCGTCAACAAGCGATAGCATTAAATAACCCCAATCTCATGATTGAGGTTAATAAGTATAAATTAATCATTCCTGAAAGAATTAAATAACGCTTTTTCAACATTATTTCTACTTTCAATTTCACCCAATTTAGCTAATGCAGCATCTAAACTCTGATAAGTAGCACAACAATAGAGATGACGCTTTTCAAATATCCCATAATAGCCGGTGATACCTTGAGCTTTACCTGCTTTAGTGATATCTGTACACCACTTCACATAAATGCGATTACCAACAGTAGCTAATTCTCGTTTAATCAGTTCCTGTTCTTTGATGCGATCGCCGATTTCTTTAACTGCGATAATGACTTCTTCACGGGTGTTAGACCACCAATGACAATCTTCACTTTTCACCAAAACGTCATCAATATATATTTCATAAGCCCATACGTTTTGACGCATAGATTCACGATAATATTGACGGAGATTGCGAATACTGCCTTGGATTTCAGGGGCTTGATAAAACATGATGAATACCAAAAAACAACGCTCCCTTTCCGCGATAGCGCCCCCACAGATAAATGAAAAATAACTCCAATCTATTACTAAACTGGAGTTATTTATGTTTACAACTAAACTATTGGGAAATAACCTTTCTCTTGATTCAACTGCCAGAGATTAATACTAAATCTTTCTTCACTCAGAATTTTAGTTACTCCATGAAGTTTCTTACAATTAAACTCAATAATATCTCCATCATTAAGTTGATAATCTTTGCCATCATAATTAAATATACAACTACCAAGATTCACAGTTCTAGCGATCGCTCTAGAATAACTATGATCCCGATGTGGTATAATCAATCCGGTACTTTGAATATTACCAATCTTGCCACCAAAAGTTAACAAGCCGATATTAGTTCCGGGATAAACTCGCTGACAGAAATTCCAAAGTCTATCATTATGATAAGCTTTAGTAATTGTACCTGGAGTTCTCAAATCACACTCATGAAATAACCAAAGTCTATATCTGCCTTGAGCGTAACTACTAACATCGCTAGTCATTAAATTCACGCTTTCTCTACAAAAGCTTCTTAAATCAGCTAAAGTTTCAGATTTAACTTTACTAATTAATTTCAAATCACTGGGGTTAGGATTCATGAAATTCTCCAAATTACTCAATTTCCCTCAGCGATAGCGCCCCAACGACTAAACATCAAAAAAGTCCTGACAGTGGGAGTCAAGACTATTAAACTAAATGACTAAATGACTAAATGTGAGCTAAAATCTTACCAACTTCATCATATTCATCATTACGATGTGGTGGGTATTCTTCACTTTCATCGCTGGTGAAGTTCACATTCAGGAAATGATTTTTACCGTGATAGTAATTACCTACAAATAAATCACAATTATGATGATATAATAGAAGTTGATGATTAGTTAAATAGGGTTGAATATTATCACGTTCAAAGCGAAGTTTTTCAGTGAGTTTATCAAAGTCAATACCCTTTTTCTTATTGGGTTCAGGTAAACGACTACCAAATTTACTGGGGATATTAATAGCCATAAATTCCTCATGTTAGATAATCAAAAACGGAAAGTGATAACATTAAAAAAAAGCCCTAATCCCCAAAGGAGACTAGGACTATAAACTAATTAGTATGGAATGTTATCTGGTTGATTACCTTCAACATAATCAACACTGGCAGGTTTGTTATCAAAACTAGCGGGTTCATTACCAATACCAGTAGCTCGATTACGTTTCTGATAATATCTATTCCTTTCAGCAAGTAAGTCATCTACGGTATAACCTAAACCTGCAATAAACTTATCAAACTTGGCTTGATCCATCTTATGAATGTCATGAGTTAACCATTCTGCTTCAAAGATTTTATAACCTTCCTCACCTTTAACACGATTATCAATCTTGTACTGTTCCCAAGCCAAAACTCGAATTCCATCCTTGAGTTGAGAAAGTTTCTTGTCAGCTTTGGAAAGAATGTTGATAGCCATAACAAAACCTCGAAAACAACGCCCCCTCTGCGCGATAGCGCCCCTACCGATAACTTCCGGGTAACTCAAGACTATGGCTTACGCCACGCTGCGCTATCAATGCCAATAGGGGGCTGATTACCTATGTTTACAATGCTGATAATATTGATAATACTTCGGGGTTCTCAAGTGAATGAGCAGTGAAGCGATAGCGAAGCGCTCCGTAGGAATCGCCAAACCATACTAAATTATCAACGCCAGGGGCATTATTAATTATACTAAATTTTGCAGTATATAAATCTCAGACAATATCATACTATTGACAACAAAATTAATGGTATCATAAAGAAGTTGGGGATTTATTATAAATCCCAAAAACCGGGGGCAAATATGACAGAAGCAACAGCGAACTATGATCAAACATGGAAAGAAGCTATAGGACAATATTTTGAATCATTTCTACAATTCTTTTATCCAAAAATATACGAACAAATTGACTGGAGTAAACCCCCTATTTCTTTAGATAAAGAACTAGAACAAATTACTGCATCTAGTCAAACAAAAAAACGTTATGCGGATAAATTGTTTCAAGTCTGGTTATTGAATAATGAAATAATTTGGATTTTGATTCATATAGAAGTCCAAAGTCAATATGATAAACAGTTTCCTCAAAGAATGTTTATCTATAATTATCGTTCATTTGATTTATTTAATAAACCAGTAATAAGTTTAGCAATATTAGGAGATGAAAACAAAAGTTGGCGACCAAATAGTTATGAATACGGTTTAGGGGATAGTGAAGTTAAAATCAAATTCAGTACAGTGAAACTGCTAGACTATCAATGGGAAGAACTAGCTGCAAGTAACAATCTGTTTGCTATAATAGTAATGGCACATCTGAAAACCAAAGTCACTACTAAGGACTTAACGCAAAGAGAACAATGGAAATGGAACTTAGTCAGACCATTGTATCAAAAAGGCTTAACTAAATTTGACATTATTAATTTAGTCAAGTTCATTGATAAAATGATGACGTTACCACCACCATTGCAATTAGAGTTTAACCATAAATTAGAACAACACGAAAAGGAGTTAAATATGCCTTTCCTCAGCACTATTGAAGAACTTGCAGAAGAAAGAGGACAAGTAAAAGGTGCTAAAGAAACCTGCCAACAAAACATTTTTGATTTACTAGAAAATCGCTTTGGTACTTTACCTGAAAAATTAATGGAAACTCTCAAAGAAATTAATGATTTAATGGCTTTAAAAAACCTACATTTAAAAACCATTAGCGTTAATTCACTGGATGAGTTTCAAACATTAATTAACGCAGTATTACAGCCAAAATAATGCTGTTATGTCCCTGATTTATGATTTTATCAAAAGTCAGGGATAAACAAGCAGAATACTAATGTTCAAAAATTATTACTCTTAGTATCTAGCAATTGATTAAATGTAGACAATTGTTTGAATTAATTATTCAGGTAAACAAGAAATCACTTCCAAATCAAGTTCCTTACCTACAGATTCAATTTGTTTCCATACTTCAGCATTATCAACAAACAATCGTTTCACATAGAGTCTGAGTTTAGTATCAGGTAATGACAACATTCTCATCCCCAAATTCTCGGCATCCTGTTTAACGGTTCTCACAGATTCCAATAAATCATCACCATATTTTGTTGCTAAAGTCCCTTGCACACCCCATAATTGGGCATGACTTTCATCCTCAAAATCAACTTGGGCAATCCATTTGTTATCATCACCGGGATACATTTGATAAATACCAATTCCAGTGGTGAATAATTGTCCAATCATGATACAATCCCCTATATTATTGAACATTAAGCAATAGCATTACCGATAATCAATAACGCTATTTGCTATTTGTTATTGCTGGTTTCAATCCTCAATTACCTTAATTGGTAACTGTCACCTGCATTTTCAAACATTATCCAATTTCCCCATGAATCAACTCAACAACAGATTCAGCGAGTAACCCCCTCACCTTAATCTCCAGTGGAAATCTGCGGACTCGTTTGGATTGTCGGGGTGTGCCGTCGTCTCCCTCGAAATAGCCATTATTGACAATTACCCAATCTCTAAATCTGGGGAACTCTTGTTGTTTCAAACCAATGTAAGTGATAAAGCTAGTGAATCCTGAGCTTTCATCGGTGGATTCTGGCCAATGAAACTTGTTTGAATAAGTACCCACAATGGTAATGCGATCGCTAAGTTCCACCACCTGATAATTTCCATGTGGACTAACTTGTAACACCTTGCCTTCAATACCCGCAAAATTGATTGTGTTCATCATTAAAATCTCAAAAACACCAAGACTAAAAAGCGATAGCATCAATGATTTTTGTAATCTTCATCTAACTATGCAAAAGTTGATTTTATTAGTGCTTGTGTTAAAATCAAACAATGGCTAGATTTCAGTTAATAGATGATGAAGTGCTGGGAATAGATTGACTCATGCCTATTCCCTTTTTTCTACTAATCCTGATCTGAATAACTATCAAACCAAATTATTTCATTATCAGAAAACCCAATCATCCTAGCCAAACCGTCTTCACAGTTGACAATTAACTTACCTGAACCTGAAATATCAACAACTCCAGTAATTCGGGGTTCATTCAATAGTATATTTAATTGCTCAACAGTGAGTTCAATTGATTTTAAAGGGTTGATTCCTGTACGTTTAACGAATGCAGTGGTCATGATATTAACTAACAACAACACAACCCCAAAGCGATAGCATTAGCATCCTTAACATATTTTTATTTACTAAATTAAATTGATAGACCATGACACCAGAAGAAGTTTTAAGTCAAATAACCGATGGAATTTGGGTGAACAAGGGTGGGTTAAGAGTCCCCACAGAAGTTGTGCAAGCTTTGTCAAATAAAGAGGATTGGTTTGATTCAATTCAACCAGTAGTTTACTCGCAAGATAATTTACCTTCACTAAAAGCGATTATTAATTACTTTTCTAAATCAGAATTAGACGATGAAGTTGGCTATGCTTCTGCGGAAATCCTACAATCTTGTTATGGTGTAAACAAAGTTTTTAATTCTAAAGTACACGGTAATCCAAGTGCGGTTGGACAACAAAAACTTGATGCAATTGGACAACGCCCAGCGAATATCGAAACTTATAAAGCGTCCGTAGAAGTTAATAATATATTGATTAATTGGAAGCATATTAATAGTAGTGGTTATGATAACGATGATTCAGTTTATGACAGAATTAAATCTGTAGAACAAGTAAATAAAGATTGGTTTTCTCAACAAATTGAAGATTTAAAAACATTAATGCTCAATGCTTATGATAGTTTATTATCCCAATTTGATGAACAAGAAGACCCTGTACCACAGGAAGTAAGGAATCACTTTGTGGCAATTAGGGAGAAAACAGAGCAGGAATTTCCATCGGCGATCGCTGATTTCCCCCAGGACAACCTCAAAATTGTCAATATATTTCAAGGACTCCTAGATAAAGTCAAAGAAGAACTTGCGGATGCTTTACAAAAAATCAAAGAATTGGTTTTAGGTAAAGATGAATCCAAGACAGCACGGGCAGAAGCGAGACAAGAACACAAGGATAAATCAGGACTGTTGAAGTTTCTGAAAAGCAAGATTGTTAATCCTGCAATTAACGGTATCAAAAAACTATGCAGAAAAGTGGGGAAATTGTTATCTAATAAAGAAGAAAATAATTATAAAGAAGACACAATTAAATCACAATTTGGAAATATTTCTAGTGCTTATGGTGCAATTGTTCCTGTGGATATACCGACAACAATCAACGCCATTGAAGTATTGAAAAAGATTACCGAAAGTATTCTGACAACATTTATTTTAAAGGGAGTGCAATTACCGGGAGTTTTCGTTGAAGCGTTAAAAAATACTACGATTTCTATAATCTTAAAACGATTGGATATTCCCGGAGGTGAAGCAATTCGTTATATTACTGGGGGATTACTAAGAACAGTAAAAGATTTATTACCAGCAGTTTTCAATAATACTGGAATGTTTGCGGGGGCATGGGGTTTATTAACAGCTTGCGCTCCTTATATTTTAGCAGCAGCAATCCTGGTGATTATTGCTATCAAAATGGCTAAAAGAAATCAACTCGGTGATTTTATCTTGATACTGGGATTATTGGCATCCCAAACAGAACCCGATATCTGTTGTGCCAGGGTAATTGGTGACGAGAAAATGGAGGATATACAAACATTGAAAGAGGGATTTATTACCGAAACCAATAAGAATTATGACTTTATTTATGCCTTGACATTCAAAAATGAAGAACTTGCCAGAAGTTTGGATATATCACAGGAAACTCCGGTGATTATCCCCGAAGCAGCGGCTATCACAATTAAAGAAGGATTATCAAGTTTAGAATACATGGATTTTTAACAAAGCAGGATTATCAAGTTTAGAGTACATGGATTTTTAATATGACTACATTATTCACAAATACCCGCTATATCGAAGATGGTTCAGTCGGCACAATCGCCACCGTTACTGAATGGTCAGTGTGGAATTGCACTGAAAATAAATGGTCAAATGCACCTAAAGTAGTCTTACGAAATATATTATTAGCAGGGTTACATCCAAAATTAGATTTTTGTATTGGGGAAATAGAAACAACAGAAACCAAAGCATCAGCATTAAACGCATTTAAACCCAAAGGTTATCAAGCAGCATTCTTTCTGGATTTAGCCAGTGGTTCTAGAAATCATGGGAGATTCACATTCACTAATGAAAAAACCATCGGTAAAAAGTATTTTGGGGAAACAGCTAAAGACCAATGGAAACGTATAATTTACGGTAGCATTTTGCATACTGGTTGTAAGAAACTGGTATACAAACAAATGAAATATGTAGTAGTAGATGATGAAAATAAAGATGCAGATGGTAACGACTTAGATGATGCAGTCAATAATATTCATTGGGAAACTGGGGATAGTCACGCCAAAGCTAGTAAAGCACTGATGCAATTATTGGGACTGCCATTACAACAATTTAATCCAGATACTGGAGAAGACGAAGAACTTGAACCTGATGAAAATAAACCCTTACAATTTAGGGCAGCATTCAGAAACAACGATAATTTAGTAGAATGGATTGGTAAGGGTACTGTTGGTTATAACCCCAAACTCGATGACTCTGAATTTGATTTAGTCATTCCCTTATCTTCACTCAAAGGTAATAAACCAGCGTTAGGTAATCATCAAGGTAAACTATTATTTGGTTTGGTGTTTGAAGGGGAATTACGCCGGGCTAAACCAGGATGGATGTTACTCCAGTGGTTCTCATTTGAAGTGCTACAAAAAGATAATATCATCAGCAAATTAGAAGCTAAATGCGATCGCCTATCCCAAGCCTATAATTCCATCACCGATCTAGCCGAAATCCTGAGAATTGACCAATCAGAAGCGGAGGCAGAAATCGAAGAAGGTAGCGATAAACTTCAATCCGAAGCTGAATATGAAAACACGATGATTCGGATTATTAAAGCCGATAAAGCGGGTCTTTTACTGTTACATCCCTATGTGGTAACTCGTATCAAAGAACGCATGAGGGCTGTATGGTTAAATTTAGCTAAAGCTGCGGGTATCCGATTCTATTCAACAATGGCACAACCGGATGAATCCCTGGCTCATTATCATGTGGTATTACCTGACGGTCGAATCAAGGGTAAAAAAGTATTCTGCGCCCCCGACTTTGAACCAGGTGAGTACATAGTGTTCTGTAATCCCATGCGACATTGGGGGGATTGTCAACTCTGGGAAAACAAACATGAGGGAACTTACATCAACGCTACCGGCATTATGGCCGCACCCCGCAAACTACTACTGAACTTAGGGCGTGATACGGATGGTGATTTTATACAGTTAATTAAATCTTCTGCGTATCCGAATATGAGGAATGCGATCGCCAATTTTGAAGAACCCCCAGCCACGAAGAAATTCCCGAAGATGGCGTTACAGGGGAATCTCCAACAGATTGCGATTAATAGCATGAATGATATGACGGGGATTGTGGCCTCATTGTTAGCCCGCGCCCGTTCTGGTGGTTGTGAACAGGTGGTATTGAATATTCCCGCCGGTGGTGAACAAAAACAAGATGAGGAAATGCCGATTATTGATTTCTTATCTCAGCAGGTACAAATTGCTGTTGATAGTTTGAAGTCTGCATATCCTAACAATAAAAACGGATTAGATGCGGTTAGGGATTTTTTAAATGAACAGGGTGCAGAATCCCCTTGGTTAAAAGACTTCAAAGATAAGGAGTGTTATCTAAGTCGTAAATGCGCTGTTAAAGATGATGCTTTAGACACAATTTCTAGACTGGTGCAAACTGTTAATAGTTATTGGAAAGCCCCAGACCTGAGACTAGATTCTTCACCCAGAACCTACGAGAAAGTGCTATTTGGTAATGTTGAATATGCACCGGCACAATTAGAGAAAGCAATGGCTGACCGGACAGAATATCGGGCGGCGATGAAAAAAGCTATTCTTTGGAAAGAAGAAAATGATGATAGCACCCGCATGATCCGAGAAGTTTCCGAACTGTTTAAAGTCAGTAAAGAAAGTATTTATAACACACCCAAACCCGACGGCAGTTTATACCATCCTGAATCATGGGTTGCTGTGTATTGGAAAGTTGCACATCAAGCGGAAACTGGTGAAGCCGGCATGGTGTTTACAATGTTTGCAGATGAGATTATAGAAAAGTTGAAAAATATGCAGCCTGAAATAGCCAAAGTTTTAAAAGTCTACGCAGTTCAACATGGTAGTTGGTCTGCCCCTAAAGCAACACCTTGGAAAGGTCAGACAGTACAAATCCGTTCTAAAATTATAGAGCAGGGAGGTAAACAAAAATTAGCAATTGAGATGCAATTTCCTGATGCTAAACAACAATTTGGCTGGCATCATCTAGGATTAGTTGGTGAACAATATCGTCCTTATTACCCCCCAGGACTTACGAAAACTATGTTGGCATATAGTACAAGATTTGTAACTGCAACTGGGAAAACAAGTGAACTGACATTATTTGATCCCAATATGGACAAGGAAGATATCAAGGATTTTCTGACTTTTAAATAATCTTAAAACAATCCTAATGATTCAGCATAAGTAGGTTGGCGTTAAAAATTGTCGTTATGACAAGGGAACAGGTTTTGGACAACTTTACATACCGTTACATACCTTTAAATTTTTCTGTTCACCTACTTATAGGCTAAATCAGAGTTTTGGGGTCTTTCTTAGTAATTGATGAAGAACTGGCTTCTCTATATTCTTGCTATCACCAATATTGCTGATTCCTGATTTCTGATTCTTGATTCTTGATTCTTAATTCCTAATTCCTGACTCCTGAATTCTTACAAAAAATCTTACTTACTACTTGTCAAATCCACCTGTTTTTGAGTAATAATTAAATCATAATCTGATGCTGTTAAATAATACGAAAATATGAACGCCAACCTATCCGAATATTTGCAACAATCCACAGGATACAGTGAAGTAACTGTAAAAAGTGTGCTTGAATCTTTCTATAAATTTATTCAAGTTTCTCTTCGTGAGGGTGAGGAAGTGAGAATAGATAAATTTGGGGTTTTTTCCTTTAGAGATTTACCAGAACGTAAAGCCAGAAATCCCCGGACTGGTGAACAAATTGATGTTGATGCTAAACGCAAACCAACTTTCAAATTTTCTAAAGGTTTTGATATCCAACCTGACCCAGCAACATTGCCAATAATTGAAGCAATTAAGCATAATAGTCCGCCAATTCCCCCAATTCCCACAGAATTATTAATCTCAAATAATCGCAGTTGGTTTATGAATATTGATAATCAACCTGTGGAAATACTTGAATCAGAATTAATCTCCAAAGGATTAACAACAATCACTCCATTATGGAGCAATATCACTGGCTGGAAACGTGCTGGTGAAATTCCTGAAATTGGGTATTTATTTAAGGTTGCTTAACTTAACTAATTAAGGTTTTGGATCTTAGCTATCTAAAATCCAAAACCCTAAATCATAGTAAAACTAATTGAAAATTCTGCTGTTATACATTTGATAATTTGCATTAGCATTAGCATTACCACCAACTACTAATTTATCTTTTGTGTAGTTAAAATCAGTTTGGTAATTACCAAGTGAATATTTTTAGTCCGTATAATTTACCGTCAAAACTTTGGAAATTTCCTATAACCAGTCCATTTGCAGTGTTGTATGTTTGCGTAACTGGTTTTGATACTAAGACTCCATTTACATCTAGTGTTACTACATTGTTGGATCTAATTATTTTGATAGTATCGAGTGTTAACTCCCCCGATACAGAATTTGGGATTGTGATTACATTATTCTGCCCAACGCCAACATCAAAGCACCAATCTGAGCCATCTGGACGCAGATTTAATAATCCGTCTGGCTCAACTCCCATGATATTAGAATATTGGGGATCAATTGCTAATTTAATTTCTATGGCGAAATCTGCATTAAAGTTTTCCTCTATGCCCTTGATGGTTAAAGAAGATGATCTTTTGACAAAGGACAGATGCTCACCTAATGAATCTATTCCAGCAGTCACATTATTAGCCAAAATGCTCAAACCATTGGCTAACATAGTAGCCATATTTAATTGATAAGATTTATCAAAAAGCGTAGGTGTAGGTGTAGGCGTTGGTGCAGGTGTAGATGGAATAAACACCTCACAGACCTTGACAACACCATACAAGGGGTCTGAACCAAAGAAGGCGACATCACAAGTCCCAGACCCACTCACTGTTTTTTCAATCCAGGTGTTGTTGCGTCCATAACGAACGTGCTGCGACTCGCCGACAGTAAAAGCACCCCCTTCTCCAGCCACTTGTACCCACGAACCTGCCGGAGGCGTTGGTGTTGGTGTTGGTGTGGGCGTTGTTGGCGTTGGTAAACTTGCCATTATTTCCTGATATAACCAATTCTTAAAATCTCCAAATTTAACACCAGTGTTATTTCCAGGAACTGGATTATAAATAGAGATAATATCAGAATCCTTAATTGCACTTGCTTGAAGCACAGTCACAGGTAATGCTTGATCATAAATCACCAATTGAGCAGTTTTTACTGGGGCATATTTAGCACCTTTAATGCTAGAAAGAGATAATGTTAAAAATTCATCTCCTTCGGTGTACATATCTTGAATTGGTTTGATATTGACAAATTTAGGAGTTACATCACCATCTACCCAAGTTAAAACCTGATTAATTTTATCTATATCTTTACCTACGGTGGCAGTTTCAGTTTTGGCAGTAACTTTAACTGATACATTCCCTGTTGCCCCATCTTTACGTAATACCTGTACCTGTTCTGTCAACCATTCACCGGATTCAGTGATTTTATAAATTGGTTGACTAAATTGTAAAATTCCTGCTGTTGTTGTTGGCATTTTTAGATTCCTATTGTTTCAAAAAATAACCCCGAACTAACTTGTAGTCCGAGGTCATAAAAGCGGTCTAAGTCTGAGTTAACAATGCACTGGCATAAACAGTTTCCGTTCCCACTGTTCCCACAATAAACATTCCCACACTGGGGTCAGCAGGAGCATCAACATAATAGATTTTAGGATTGGTGACTTGTTTAAACGCTGCATACAGTTGGACATAATATTCAACTGATTCTGCTTCTGCTGCTAACGTTTCCAAACTTGCAGTTCCCGCATCCAGTAATTCGCCTTGATCGTTCAATGCCTCAATCGCATTTAAAGCCAAGGGTTTAAATACTTCGTCTAAGGTCTTTTGAACAACCGTTCTGGTTTCCAAGAACTCTTTAGTGGGAGCAACCCCAGCATTTTTGGTACGCAGTGACCTATCCAAAGACAGGATTTTTTCATTATCTACAACAGCCTTAGTTGTGCTGATTTTCAAAGGAGAATCACTTTCAGATTGCCCCCAGAAATTATAGTCTTTGATGACTCCTCTGATATGAGAAGCAGCTTTACTCGCAGTTAAAAACATTGTAAATCCTCGTCATTTCAACTTTGGGTATTTTAACTAAAAATGAGAAATTTAACAGGGAATTTTAAGTTGTTAAAACTAATTTTCCCCAGACATTTTCTAGATAAATACTGGATATAAACGTTAATATTTTTATGAGAATCAATATTTAATTAGACTTAGTTCTCAAT
>NZ_JADEWA010000338.1:0-5994 GCF_015207865.1 Dolichospermum sp. LEGE 00246 | reverse complement strand
CAACATAAACAATTAATTATTGTCATCTATCAAAAGTATTAAACCTAAAATTTAGTAGATCATCAAGGGATAAGATTGTGAAACCCGATGGTAACAGAGAGATACTCAAAAAGCCGGAAAGCTTATACAGTAAATCTTCTAAAATAGAAAATCCCAAAATTTAGTGTTGATTAATCCTGACGGAAGGATATTTATTGTGGTTCAACGGATTGAAAAGCGTTGAATAACTTAATATTATTAAATATTGTAAACTAGCAAAATAAGCCCCGTCTCACTTAATGATCGATTGACAATCAAGACAGTCGCTACGAATCAAGGCTTTTTTCAATGTGGGGTATAGACAGAAATCGAAATCTTCCTGAATTCACTTAGTTAACGCTGTCATAAGAAAAAGTAGTGAATACGCACAAGGAACAAAACAACGATGAGTGAACCTTATCTGTTGGCTGCAAGTTTATTAACAGGATTGGTCATACCAATATCAATGCCCCCACAAATAACCAATCTTCCCAAAGATTCTCTATCTCTATTGGATTTAGCCGAGGGTTTCCAGGTTTACGAGGGCAAAAGAAATTCTCCACGTCAAATTGCTGTACCTGAATTTAGTAATCAAATTGAAAACTCCTCATCAGCAAATAAGAGTCTTGTCAAGACTGATAAATTATTACCAGAATTTAGTAGACAAGCGCCGACAACCGTTGAACAATCATCAGTAATCAGGAAAAACCTCCCCACCTTAGAGATTCTCTTATCAGAATTTAGACAGCATGGGTTATCAATACCTGTTAAATCATCCTTTAACTTAAATTCCCCAACGACACCAACTAAATCACCTATTTCTGGTAGTCAACTCTACCAGCAAAGATTAGCATCACTTATATCTGGTCAGATTTATACGCGCACTGATAATGATGAAAATTTAGCATTGTCTGGGGAATCAAATAAGGCAGATAAACTGACTTATCAAGACTGGAAAAGCTTATTAGCTATGGAAGCTAAAGCTATGGCTAAAGGTCAAGGTGCGAATCGGTTGAGTATTTTAGTAGGTGATTCTTTAAGTTTGTGGTTTCCCAAGGACAAACTACCTACGGGTAAATTATGGCTAAATCAAGGTATATCTGGAGACACTTCTGAGGGCGTTTCTAAAAGATTGTCGGCATTTTCTGCCACCAGACCCGATGTAATTTATGTGATGACTGGGATTAACGATTTACGTAAGGGCGCTACTGACAAGTCAATTTTGGTCAATTCCTCGCGGATTATTCATAGCTTACGTCAGAGTCATCCCAGTAGTCAGATTATTGTCCAATCTATTTTACCTGTGCGATCGCAGAAAATCCCCAATAGTCGAATTCGTCATATTAACGCCCAACTGGCTATAATTGCCCAAAAGCAAGGGGCTAATTACCTCAATATTCACAATTGGTTTACGGATATTGATGGCAATTTGCGTCCCGAATTAACTACTGATGGATTACATTTATCTTTAGCAGGATATCAGGTCTGGCAATTTGCACTTGAGCAGATAGAATATAGAGTTGCTCAAATTTACAATTGATATATGCAAATTGATGTATATTAACGTAAGTTGCTAGTTGAAAATGGGTAGGAGTAGTTGACCAATGACCAATGACCAATGACCAATGACTAATGACCAATGACTAATGACCAATGACCAATGACCATGAAGTCTTATGGGATAAGGGATTCAGAATTAACACACTAGTATGTCACTAACTTAAGTTATATTATTTCACAGATCAGGGTGTGATAGCTATCACTAAATATCAAATGGCAGATCGGATAAATGATATCGCTTGGCAAGCTCACCAGGGCAGCGTGGCGGCAATTATTCAAGTTTTAAATGAAAGGCTAGTTGTGTCTGGTGTCAGAACTAGAGCAGTTTTTGTGACTGGCATATTACAAATCTTGTGTGAAGCAGCTACAGTAGAGCAACTGGAGCAATCTGTCCTAGTACCAAAAATTCAAGAAATTTTGGACTCACTTGCACCACATCATATTCGCCGAGTTAATATTAATAGTCGAATTGTTCGAGAAGAGCAATTACTATGGTTGGAGGAAATTAACCGCGATACTGATGGTCAGTTACTGTGGTCACGGGAAATTACTGTACACCAACCAAATTTGTTAAAGCGGTTAATTCCAGAGTTAACTGAAGTTTATACCAAATCAAGAAAACCTATTTTAGCAAAACCCCAATCTTTGCTGAAGAATCGAAATCAGGGCAAAATTTCTGTCAAAACTCTATTTATATGGGTTGCTGGTTTATCTTCAGTAATTTTACTGGCTTGGTTGCTAGATTTTCGGTTAAGTAATCCATTAAAGAAGCTGTTGCCATTAGTGGGTTCTCAATCTTCTCAAACAGTCAACCAAAGACCGCCAGAATCATCGAATCGTCCTGTTAGCCAAAGTCTTTCTATCCCATTGGATGATCCGTTTGCCGCATCTGTGAGACTGGCTAACCAGGCGACTGTGACTGGTACAACGGCTACAACTTCAACTCAGTGGTTGGAATTAGCTGCTACTTGGCAACGGGCTTCTGATTTAATGGGTCAGGTTACACCTAGCCACAGCCGTTATCAGGAAGCACAAATTAGAACTAAGTTGTATAAAAAGTTTAGTGAGGCTGCCCAGAAAGAAGCTCAGAAGAGTAAATCTTAACAATGTCAGAATCAGGATGTCCAGGATTTAAGGATGAACAGGATGTATTTTTTCTATTCCTCCTTCTTCTTCCTTCCTCCTCCTGACTCCTGACTCCTAATTAGGGTCTGCTGAATAAACCTAGAACTGAGATATATCAAGAGTTTGAAGGTAAAAAAGGTGAAACAAGTGCAAGGAATAAGCGTTGAAACTACCAAAACCCTATCACTTGACCAAATTCAAGATTATTCTTCTCTTCTTCTAATTCTTCTTCCTGACTCGGTGACTCGGTGACTCCTAGCCCTCACAGACAACTTTTTCAGCAAACCCTAATTAGCTCATTTCTAACATTCTTTGCATGGGTCGGAGTGCGGCTATGCGGACTTCTTCTGGTAGGGTAATTTCTGGGGTGCGGTTTTTCATGGCTAGATACAGTTTTTCTAGGGTGTTTAGCCGCATAAATGGACATTCGTTACAGTTACAATCACTTTGGGGGGGTGCGGGAATAAAATGTTTGTCAGGCGCTAGTTTTTGCATCTGGTGAATGATTCCTGGCTCTGTAGCCACGATGAATTCTTGACTAGGGCTGGTTTGACAATAATTGAGTAAGGCGGCTGTAGAGCCAATATAACTGGCATGGCGGAGGACGCTGGTTTCACATTCGGGGTGAGCGATCGCTTCTGCATGAGGATGTGTAATTTTTAACTGGACTATTTTCTTTTCGGAAAAGGTTTCATGAACAATACAGCTACCTTGCCATAACAGCATCTCCCGTCCTGTTTGTGACCTTACATACCGTCCCAAGTTGCGATCTGGAGCAAAAATAATTGGCTGTTCCTGGGGTATTTGCTGGACAATTTTCACAGCGTTGGAACTGGTACAGATGATATCGCTCATGGCTTTAATTTCCGCCGAGCAGTTAATATAAGAAATTATCAAATGGTCTGGGTGTGCGGCTTTAAAAGCTGCAAATTCCTGGGGAGGACAACTATCTGCTAAAGAACATCCTGCATTAATATCTGGTAATAACACCAATTTATCAGGGTTGAGGATTTTGGCTGTTTCCGCCATGAAGTGAACACCAGCAAAGACAATGACATCGGCTTTGGTATTGGCTGCGGCTTTGGCTAATTGTAAGGAATCGCCAATGAAATCGGCAATATCTTGAATATCAGGATCTTGATAGTAGTGGGCTAATATCACTGCATTCAGTTCTGTTTTGAGATCCGCAATGGCGGCAAATAGATCTAAGGGTAAAATACCTGATTTTGGTTGAGTAAGTGTAGTTGTAAACACAATTAAAAACTGCTTTTTTGTACAATTAAGATTACAAAGCAAGGGAACAGGGAATAGGGAACAGGGAACAGATAAGAAATGCTCATTTGCACCAGTTTAAAGCTTAGTCAAGAATAAAGATGTTTTTACAAGATGGGTAGCCCGAAAAAACGGTATCCTTATTTCAATCTCATGTTTCTAAACATGAGTTTTCCCTGTTTCCTCTGAACTTGTAAATTCAATTATAGTAGTTTTTACCAAAAAGAGTGAGGGATTGATTCTAGCAATTTATGTCCAAATCCGGTGGAGTTTCATATCCTGGAGATATACGGCTTTTTAAAGTGGCATGACCAGTCAGAAAAATCAATCAAAACCTATCAAAATTGCTGTAATTGGCGATGTTCACGACCAATGGGAAGTAGAGGACGGCATAGCACTCCAGCATCTCGGTGTTGACTTGGCGCTATTTGTCGGTGATTTCGGGAATGAGTCGGTGGAGGTGGTAAAAGCGATCGCCTCCCTAGACCTTCCCAAAGCAGCCGTAATGGGCAATCACGATGCCTGGTACTCGGCGACTGAATGGGGACGCAAAAAATGTCCTTATGACCGCACCAAGGAAGACTGGGTACAGGAACAGCTAGATTTATTAGGTTCTGCCCAAGTCGGTTATGGTAAGTTAGATTTTCCTCAGTGGAACTTAACTGTGGTGGGTGGTCGTCCTTTTACCTGGGGAGGACCCGAATGGCGATTTGCCCAAATGTGTCAAGAACGCTATGGTGTCTCTAGTTTGGAGGAGTCCGCAGATAAAATTGTTAAGGTAGTAAAAAGTGTTACTTGTGATCATATTATTTTTCTCGGACACAATGGACCAAGCGGTTTAGGCGATCGCGCTGAGGACCCTTGTGGCAAAGATTGGCATCCTATCGGTGGTGATTTTGGTGATCCTGATTTAGCGGAAGCAATTTCTCAAAGTCTCAACCTCAAGAAAACTGTTTCCCTTGTCGCTTTTGGTCATATGCACCGCACACTGCGCCATACTAAAAAGTTGCAACGCAAGGCTGTGTTTAGAAGTCCAGAAGGAACTATTTACCTAAACGCTGCCACCGTCCCCCGGATTATTCAACAAGACGGGATGAAGTTACGGAATTTTTCTCTGGTTTCTTTGCAGGATGGTTTGGTAACAAAAGCTTCTCTAGTTTGGGTGGATCAGGACTACCACATCGCTACTGAGGAAGTTTTTTATAATTCTTCAGTTTCAGTAGTGCCAATTCTGTAATTATATGTTATGATTTTGTTTGTCAGTTTTTGTATTCCACAATTCTGGCAAATAATCTGGAGAGGTGGCAGAGTGGTCGAATGCGTCCGACTTGAAATCGGATGAGGTGAAAGCTTCCGGGAGTTCGAATCTCCCCCTCTCCATTTTTTTAGTTTTTATCTCACGCAGAGGCGCAGAGGCGCAGAGAAGAGCGCAAGAGTTTGACCGAGAAATATTCAATCTGCTGTAAGGCAAGAGTCAGTTTTACTATGATTCCAGATATAACCTTTTAAATATGTGATTCAGTAATAGGTATGATTTGCTGAATTTACGAATAATGGTAGGGTGTAGTCAATTGGATATCTTTAACCTTAATTAAAATTAAATTTGCCATGAAAATAGAAATTGCTAACTTAGGTGTTATTCAAAAAGCAGAAATTGATTTAAAGCCTTTAACTGTGTTTATTGGTGGTAATGGAACAGGGAAAACTTGGATAGCTTATACTTTAGCATCTATTTTAGGTGAGTATGGATGTGAAAGGTATTGGAAAGCTTATATTGATAAAAAGACTCAACAGAGATATCCAATTATAGATAATGGAATTGAAGAATTTTTACAAGAAGGAAATGTTCGGATTGATTTAATAGATTTTGCTGAAGAATTTATTGAAACATACATTAATGATGTTTCTACTTTAGCATATACATGGATGAATGCGTTTCTAGCTACATCATACGTTGATTTTGACAATATGAAAGTGAGATTTGATTTAGCAGATATCAAACTCAAAATACTTAATAAT
>NZ_JADEWA010000337.1:0-5999 GCF_015207865.1 Dolichospermum sp. LEGE 00246 | reverse complement strand
TATTTATATTTTGCAATTTCTATAAAGACAATTGAAAATAGATACTTCTTTATTAGAGGCGTTGTAATTTGTCCTAAAACTGGTAAAATCACCATATTCCCTATCGTCAATATGCTGTTTAAAATGGCATTGACAATTATGTACTTTTGCACTAGCACATAACTGCAAGCTAAAAAATTAATTATCCGTAGTTTTACAGGAGGAAAAATAATGAATTTGTGGCAACAATTACGGAAAATATTACAACTGAGGTTTAGCCCCAATTCTCTCAAAGGCTTTGTCTCACTTGTTTTAGTAGGAACGGTATTGAGTGTATCTCTTGCTGCTTGTTCTGGGACAAACACCAGTAATGATACGGGTAAAAGCCAGAATGTAGAACTAACCCTTGTATCTTTTGCTGTCACTAAAGCTGCTCACGCTGCCATTATTCCCAAATTTGTGGAAAAATGGCAAAAGGAACATAACCAAACTGTAGTTTTCAAACAAAGCTATGGCGGGTCTGGTTCACAAACTCGTGCTGTAGTTGATGGTTTAGAAGCGGATGTTGTTCACCTAGCACTAGCTTTAGATACGCAAAAAATTGAGAAGGCGGGATTAATTCAAGCTGGGTGGGAGAAAAAATTTCCTAATAATGCTATTGTTTCTAAATCTGTCGCTGCTTTAGTAACTCGTGAAGGCAACCCTAAAGGTATTAAAACTTGGGCTGATTTAGCTAAAGATAATGTTAAGCTAATTACCGCAGATCCTAAAACTTCTGGGGTAGCGCGGTGGAATTTTCTCGCACTTTGGAATTCGGTCATTAAAACTGGTGGAGATGAAGCTAAAGCAACAGAGTTTGTCACTAAAGTTTATAAAAATGTTCCCGTATTAACTAAAGATGCCCGTGAAGCTACAGACGCATTTTTTAAACAAGGTCAAGGTGATGCTTTAATAAATTATGAAAACGAAATTGTTTTAGCCAAAGATAAGGGTGAAAAAACAAATTATATTCTTCCTGATGTGAATATCTCCATTGATAATCCTATTGCTGTTGTTGATAAAAATGTTGATAAACATGGTAATCGGGAGGTGGCGGAAGCTTTTGTTAAATACTTATTCACTCCAGAAGCACAACAGGAATTTGCAAAAGTAGGATTTCGCCCTGTTGATGAAACAGTAGCTAAGAGTAAAGAGTTTGCTGACAAATATCCCCAAATCAAAACTTTAGGTACAGTTCAAGAATTAGGCGGTTGGGATGCTGTTCAGAAAAAGTTCTTTGCTGAAGGGGCAATTTTTGACCAAATTCAAGCTAAAAATAAGCGGTAATTGACAAGCCCCGGCGATTATAAATCACGGCTATACAAACAAAGTCCGCCTGCGCGGACTAGGGAAATTTAAAACCCACGCAGGTGGGTTTTGCTTGTGTAGCTGTGACTTCCAGTCCCCTGAATTTTCTAAAAAACAACTAACAACTGATTAAATTATGGCTGTATCTTCTCCTGTACAAACTAATATTAAACCTTCGATTTGGAAGGTGTTTCTAGATAATTTGCTTCATCTTCCTTGGACTTGGCGGATTACTTTAGGATATCTAACTTTCATGTTATTTATTCCTATTGTGGCCATGTTTCTCAAGGCTAGTACAGAATCTCCAGAGAAGTTTTGGGAAATTGCAACTAATGATTTAGCATTGGCAACTTATAACGTTACCTTTGTTACGTCTTTATTTGCAGCTTTGCTGAATGGTGTGTTTGGAACTTTGATTGCTTGGGTATTGGTGCGTTACGATTTTCCTTTGAAACGGATTATTGATGCGACTGTAGATTTACCATTTGCTTTGCCAACATCAGTAGCAGGTTTAACACTGGCAACAGTTTATAGTGATAATGGTTGGCTGGGTTCATTGTTAGCACCAATGGGGATTAAGGTATCCTTTACTCGGTTGGGAGTTGGGGTAGCAATGATATTTATATCTTTACCTTTTGTGGTGAGAACTGTCCAACCGGTACTGCAAGAAATGGAATCGGAAATTGAAGAGGCTGCTTGGAGTTTGGGTGCTTCCGAATGGCAAACTTTTTGGAAAGTGATTTTACCGCCTTTATTTCCGACAATTTTAACTGGTGTGGCTTTGGGTTTTTCCCGCGCTGTGGGAGAGTATGGTTCAACAGTAATTATTTCTTCTAATACACCATATAAAGATTTGATTGCACCTGTGTTAATTTTCCAACGGTTGGAACAATATGACTATTCCGGTGCAACTGTAATTGGTGTGGTTTTATTAGGAATTTCTTTGGTGATGTTGTTAGCAATTAATTTCTTACAAGCTTGGGCAAGAAGATATGACAATAGATAAAGTTAAAAGACAAAAAAAACAAAGTTGGGTGCCGGCGGTTTTAATTGGGATTGCGATCGCCTACCTGTTTCTGGTTCAATATATTCCAGCTATTAATGTTTTTTTTGAAGCTTTCAAAAAGGGATCTGGACCATTTTTATCCAACCTGGCAAAACCGGAATTTCTCCATGCAGCTTGGTTAACTCTATTACTGGCTGCGATTTCCATACCTGTGAATGCAGTATTTGGATTGTGCGCGGCTTGGGCGATCGCTCGACATAAATTCCCTGGACGCGCTATAGTTCTCAGTATCATTGATTTGCCCTTTTCCATCTCCCCAGTCGTCGCCGGGTTAATGATAGTCCTACTATACGGCAGACAGGGCTGGTTTGGTCCTTGGCTACAAGCACATAATATCCAAATTATCTTTGCTTTTCCAGGAATGGTAATGGCTACCGCCTTTGTGAGTATGCCTTTTGTCGCCAGAGAAGTAATTCCTATCTTAGAAGAATTTGGCAAAGATCAAGAAGAAGCCGCCAGAACATTAGGTGCAAACGATTGGCAAACTTTCTGGCGAGTAACTTTACCGAGTATTCGCTGGGGTTTACTCTACGGTTTAATCTTAACAAATGCCAGAGCAATGGGTGAATTTGGCGCAGTCTCTGTCGTATCTGGTAACATTGCCAATACAACCCAGAGTTTACCCTTATTCGTAGAAGATGCTTACAAACAATATGAAACTGAAGCTGCTTTTTCTGCTGCTGTATTGTTAGCATTCCTCGCAGTAATCACCTTGATACTCAAGGAAATTCTGGAACGAAAAACCCAAATTAAAGAAGTTGAATAATGGGTAATGGGTAATGGGTAATGGGTAATTTTTAGACAGATATAAAATTACATCTTAGGAGTTGTTATGAGCAGTGAAAATACCCTGATAAACAAGCGAATTCGCGTCAGAATCACTCAAGATCATCATCAAGAACCTGTCATTTCTCGCCTAGTTTCCAAATACGGCTTAACAGTAAATATCAAAGCTGCAATTCTCGGACAAAATGCTGTAGGTGATGGTTGGTTTGACTTAGATATACAAGGAACAGAAACACAAATTCAAAATGGATTAAATTATCTCCAAGAATTGAAATTGCAGGTTTGGGACGAGAATAGCATTAGTGATTGGTGAAAATTATACAGCATATTTTAATTAAATGAAGTACACCCCCCAGTGCACGGGTGGGTTATTTCTAAGGAAATTTTAAGGGCTGGAAATTTCTCCCCCTTTTTGTTGGAGCGATTTTGGTGGTTAGCGGTAAACTAACGGAAAGCAAGGTAACACTACTTCTCTGGTGGTGAACTTATACCAAGTTTTTCTAGCTTTGAGGTTTAAATTGCGATCGCACTCCCAATCTGAACCATGAAAACTAAATATTTTTAAGCGGATTTACTTACAAGGATAGAGATAAGCAAGCATTTATTTAATTAGTTTACTTTTGTACTTCTATTTTCACAATTACTGACGGTTGCTTCTACAGAGTTATCGTTAGTTTTTGCTTCCTTTCTTCCCAATTCAAACTCTACAAACAATCCAGCATTTTATTACCCGCAACTTGGGTTATTAGGTGAAATCAGCGAACTAGATCAATTAATTGCGGACATCAGTAAGAACCTTCAATTAAGCACTTAGGAAAACGATTCAGTAATCCGTACCAATGGGTTAATCTTCAAAGCATGGAAAAGTGAATTAACTTGGCAAAAGAATAAGTCTCAACCCTTGATATACTGTTAATTAATTTGCACAAACATTTCTGGTTGAGGGTTAATATAATGGTACTCGAAGCCCCGTCTATCAAAGCTAAAACAACCATTACCTGGGAACCCCTACCAGCTAGTTTTATATTACCAGATGATCCTGTGGAAAATATTCAACAACCCGCCCTCGCAGCGGCTTTAACCGATGCTTTGGGAGCTTCAGGATATATTCAGCCGGAAATGTTGATTGGCTCGAATTTGGGGCTGGTAGCAACAGTTAATAAAAAGATTGTCGTCAAAGCTCCAGACTGGTTTTATGTTCCTCAAGTACATTCCGTACCAGAGGGGGTAATTCGTCGTAGTTATACCCCTAATACAGATGGTGCAGCAGTGACAATTCTGATGGAATTTCTCTCAGAAGCAGAGGGAGGAGAACTATCCATTAGGTCAACCCCACCCTATGGTAAACTCCATTTTTACGAGCAAGTTCTGCAAGTACCCACTTATGTGACTTATGACCCCTATGATAGTAGTCTAGAAGTCCGTTATTTGCAAGATGGCAGATATATTTTACATCCAGTAGATACCCAAGGGCGGCTGTGGATTCCACAATTGGAATTATACCTGGGAATTTGGTCTGGGGAAAGATTGGGACAAACCATGAACTGGCTGCGTTGGTGGGATAAATCAGGTAATTTACTGCTATGGAGTTCAGAACAAGCAGAACAAGAACGCCAAAAAGCGGAGGAGGAAAGACAAAGAGCAGATAGAGAACATCAAAGAGCAGAAAGACTAGCTGCTAAATTGCGGGAATTGGGAATTGAGTCAGAACCGTAAAATCGCCCAAACCCTCTTCACTCTTGCATGATTGCCTCTTGCCTTGCCATAACGACGATTTTCAAGGCTAACCTACTTATTATAATAAATCAATACCTTGTCCAAATCGAAAAAAGTCTTGATTTGTAGGTTGGATTGAGGTACGTTCACGTATCCCTGACGGGAGGCGTTAGCCATAGTGTGGCGATCGCTTGCGTGGCGACTTAGGAGCCATAGCCATAACCCAACAAATGCGTCGGGTTGCGCTGTCGCTTAACCCGACCTACAAAAAATGGACAAGGTATTGAATAAATATAAAAGATAAAAAACTGACAGCATAATTTATAACCTTATGAATAAATCACATCGTCCCCCAATTCTCAAACCTGATGAAACATAAGTACCGACTGCTTTAGCATCTGTAACCCCATACAGATTATGAATTTGTGTTGCACTTAATTCTGAGCAAAAATTACGTGCTGCCGTTTTTAAAGATTCTAGTGTTAGTAATTCCATTTTTAAATTAAATAGCCAAACTTAATTGTTGCCAAGAAGATTTAGTAAATTCAATATTGCTTTTACCAATTCTTTGACACACCCATTCTACACAAGCAGGAACAATTGCATTACCAAATAACACATATTGATCATAAATTCTTGCTACTCGACACCAATTATCAGGAAAACCCATCAATCTGGCATATTCAACATTAGTTAAACGCCGATATTTATCACCTATTTGATAACGTTCATAATGTCTGGATGTGGAAGCAGTTAATGTTGATGCAATTCCATTAATTCCGAAAATTGTATACCCTAATCTTGCTCCTCCATCTTGATTATATAATAATTCCACACCTTGACAATAACGATTTACCGCTTTACTTTGCTTAATTCGTTCTA
Organism: Dolichospermum sp. LEGE 00246; assembly: GCF_015207865.1. Classification (NCBI taxonomy): domain Bacteria; kingdom Bacillati; phylum Cyanobacteriota; class Cyanophyceae; order Nostocales; family Aphanizomenonaceae; genus Dolichospermum; species Dolichospermum sp. LEGE 00246. The sequence continues at coordinate 223 of NZ_JADEWA010000337.1, read as the reverse complement.
AAGTATCAGATGTAAAATCAAATTGAGCATCTACCATTAAATCATCTTGGAGAATATCTTTTAATTTCCGTCTAGGTTTGATATCCGGTAAAGCAGGAAGATTCAAAGTTAACATTTTATTTTTATACGCAATTCCCCAATTATAATTCTTGCCTTTATTTGCAACTATAGGCATCATATCTTTTTCTGTTAATATTTCTATATTTTGTAAATCAATTAAATC
>NZ_JADEWA010000336.1:0-6007 GCF_015207865.1 Dolichospermum sp. LEGE 00246 | reverse complement strand
TCCCAGGATTAGTCACTGGTTTGATTTAAAAAAATTAATCAATCCAGATATTACCAGAAATTAATTCACCAGGTCAATAAAATGATAGATGCTCCTATTCCCCAACTCAATGATTGTAGTTCAACAATCCTACTTAACTATTTTGAAAATTCCTGGGAAATGGAAGAAACCTTAATGAAAAGTGTAATTAAGGAAGAAACCTTCTATCTAAATCCCGATCCTTTAAGAAATAAATTAATTTTCTACCTTGGACATTCGGCTGTTTTTTATATCAATAAATTAATGCAGGTGGGATTAATCAAACATCGGATTAACTCCCAATATGAAACCCTATTTGAAATTGGCGTTGATCCAGAAACACCGACAGAATTAGAAGTAGCCATTCAAGGAGTTAATTGGCCTGATCTTCAAAAAGTTTGGGAATATCGAGACAAAGCTAGATCAGAAATTACCGCAATTATTCATCAAACTCCTTTAAATTTACCCATTCATCAACAGCATCCTATCTGGGCTTTATTAATGGGAATAGAACATAGTCGCATTCACCTAGAAACCTCATCTATGCTGCTGCGTCAATTACCTATTGAGAACTTAAACCGTCCCCAAGGATGGAATTATGCACCTGCTAATCGAGAAATTCCCCATAATCAAATGCGAGAAATTCCTGGTGGTATAGTGAAATTAGGAAAACGCCAAGATGATTTAACTTTTGCTTGGGATAGTGAATATGGTGATTTAGAAGGAGAAGTCCCACCATTTTTAGCAAGTCAATATCTGATTACCAATGGAGAATTTTTAGAATTTGTCCAAGCCGGTGGGTACAATAATATCAATTATTGGCATACTGAATCTTGGGCATGGAAACAACTCTACAATATCCAACATCCTAAATTCTGGATATACCAAGAAAATAACTATCGCTATCGTGCCACATTTGATGAACTAGATTTACCTTTAGATTGGCCAGTGGAAGTTAACCATTATGAAGCAATAGCTTATTGTCGCTGGAAAGGTAAAAACACTCGGTTAATGACAGAAGCAGAATGGAATCAAGCATTAACAATATCGGAAGATTCTAGTTTAGGAAATAATTATAATCTCAACTTACAATTTATTTCCCCAACTCCTGTGGGAATGTTTTCAGGAAATCATCAATCTGGACTTTCTGACTTACGGGGTAATGTTTGGGAATGGTTAGGCGAAACATTTAAACCCTTACCAGGATTTCAACCTCATCATCTTTATGCAGATCAATCTGCACCCTTTTTTGATAATAAACATTTTATGATGTTGGGCGGTTCTTGGGCAACGAATGGTACAATGGCCTTACCTTGTTATCGTAACTGGTTTCGTCCTTATTTTTATCAGCACGTCGGTTTTAGAGTGGCTGAAAGTTTGGATTAAATATAAAATCGAGATCCCCGACTTCTGAATATTAATTGGTAATTTATTTACAAAAATACAAAAGAAGTCGGGGATCTTATAGCCACCTTAGAGGATTTAGAAAATGATTACACAACCTTTAACCGTTTTAGATCATCATTATCAAGAGTTAAGTATTGATGGTAAAGATGTCATTAGGGGGTTAACTGAAAAACCGAAAAGTTTACCACCTAAATATTTTTACGATGATCCTGGTTCTCAATTATTTGAACAAATTTGTGAGTTACCAGAATATTATCCGACTCGCACAGAAGCCTGGATTTTACAACAGTATGCTGATGAAATTGCCGAAATTACAAATTGTTGTGAGTTAATAGAATTAGGTAGTGGCAGTTCTACTAAAACTCAAGCTTTATTAACTGCTTATCAGAAAATTTCTGGTAATTGTAGATATCTGCCTATTGATGTCAGCGGAGGGATTCTCAAAACTAGTGTTTTACAGTTACAAGAAAAGTATCCTGATATTGCTATTCATGGATTATTGGGAACTTATGAACAAGCTTTAGTTCATCTAGAATCGAATTATTTACAATCGCGGATGTTGTTTTTTCTGGGAAGTTCTTTAGGCAATTTTAACCCGGAAGAATGTGATATTTTCTTAAATCAAGTTTCTCAAACTTTACAACCAGGAGATTACTTTCTACTGGGTATTGATTTACAAAAACCTACAGATATTCTAGAAGCAGCTTATAACGACAGTCAAGACGTAACTGCTGCTTTTAATTTGAATATGCTTTCTCATTTGAATTGGCGTTTTCAAGGTAACTTTGATATCAGTTTGTTTAGACATCAAGCAGTTTATAATCAAGTTGATCATCAAATTGAGATGTATTTACATTGCCAAAAAAGTCATTGGGTTAACTTGGAAATTTTGGATTTAAAGGTGCATTTTCTAGAGGGAGAAAGTATATTAACAGAAATTTCTCGCAAGTTTGATTTAAGAACAATGGAAACACAATTACAAAGTAAAGGATTAAATACTGTCAAAACTTGGACAGATGAAAAAGGATGGTTTGGTTTGATTCTTTGTCAAGTTGAATAAGTTTTGTGTCAGCATTCAGGATTCAATAGTTAAAATTTTTGAAAAATTCTGAATGCTGATATCATGATAATGATGTCATTATCAAATGATATAAAATTAACCGACTCAAATATCTATCAGGGTAAATCATGGAAATTATCTGGAACACGCTCAAAAATATCAATTATTCCAATATTCCCATTGCTAAAATTGCTGCTGTTCTCATCATTCTAACGTTGACACAGACATTACGAAGATTTTTTCTGGCAGTTATAATTAAAACCATTGAAAGCTTCACTAAAAAAACAGAGACTACCCTTGATGATGAATTAATTGCTATTATCAAACCTGCGATAAATTGGCTAATTCTTATTGGTGGATTTTGGCTGAGTAAGGAGATTATTGCCGATAACTTAGGCTCTCAATTAAGCGAGACAATTAGTAGATTTTTAAACTTAATAGTTCTCTTTATAGTTGCCTATGTTGTTTATCGTAGTTCTTCAATTTTAGGACAAGTAATTGCTAACATAGTGCTGCATACGGAAACTGAACTTGATGAATTGCTCAGACCTTTGATGCCGAAAATCTTTCAATCGGCAGCAATTATTGTCTTAACAATTAAAATCAGCGAGATATTTTTAGGACAATCAGCAGCAGCACTTGTGGGTTTAATTGGTGGTGCTGGTATCACATTAGGGTTACTCTTCAAAGACATTGTTTATGACTGGTTTTGTACAATTATTATCTACTCCGATAATCTTTATCGAGAAGGTGATTGGGTGGGAATAGCAGGAATAGATGGTTTTGTGCAGATTCTCAATATTGGATTTAGAACTACAACACTGCATCTAGCTAAGTGGGGTTCTATCATGAAAATGCCCAATTCTAAAATGATTTCTGGAATTGTGGAAAATTGGTCACAAAATCCAGGGGAAGAATTAAAGTGGGGACTGAATTTAATTCTTAAAATTGATGGTATTTCCTCACAACAAACCGCGAGAATTTGTGATGCTATTCAACAAATGCCAAAATCTATTCCTGGTTGTTCTCCCTCCTGTACAGTGCGCTTCAAAAAAATTGAACAGAATGCTCGTGTGATTGAAATAATGGCATTTGTGAATGATGATAATCTCTACTTTGATGCTGAGAAAAACTTAAATTTAGCCATCTTAGAACTTTTAGAACAAGAGGGTATTGATTCTCTGTATGTAGAGTTGAGAACAGAACCAGAAAAATATAAACCGATGCAAAACAGCAACAATTAAAAAAGTTCAGAATAGATATACCCGAATTATTTGATGATTTGGGTATCATGAAAATGGGGAAATTACCTAACTATGAACCTGTTAATTATTTTAGCTGAAGTCGGCATTATCATACTTATTTTTCTCTTATTAAGATCGCTTGCAGGTAAGTTATTCAAGCTATTGGTGAGATTATCAATATTGAAAGGTGACGATATAAAAATCAAAATCCTGCGCCGCAATATCACTGGTTTGTTGTTAGTTAGTTGCATATTATTGTGTATTTTGATTGTCGGTGCTAATGGTTTTCTGATCTATCGGGGTGAAAACCTTCAACAATATATAATAAACCTGATTCGCAAGATTCCATCAGGATTTTGGATGGGATTAGGAATTGGTATTGCTGAAAGTGGTGGTGTTGTAATTGCAGCAATATTCGCTCTAAAAGCAATCAAATATTGGTTGAAAATAGCTAGTAATCGCGCTAAGAAATTAGATCAAAACACCGCAGACGATGAAAGTATTGATGCTTTTTTCACCGCACTCAATCAAAGAATCAAAGGGGGAATTTGGTTATGGGTTATGATTGCTTGTACCCAATTTCTCAAATTACCCGCAGTAGCTTCTGAATATCTATATATCGCACTACGAATCTATCTGATCATTGGTGTGGGATTACTCATTCTCAAAGCAGTTGCGGCAATTGTTGATATTCTAGATGTTCTGAGTGTCAGATACTCCAGTCCTGATAATCTGTTGAGATTTTATGATGGTCTCCAACACCTGATTCCCTTTTTGAAACGGTGTTTGGAATTTGTGATTTACGTCTGCACTGTCACATTGGTAGTTCAGCAGGTGCAGTTAATAGACAAACTGGCCACTTTTGGTTTGAAAATCATCAAAATCATCGCTATTATTTTCATAAGTCGTGTGATATTTGAGGTGATTTACTTACTGCTAGAAGAGGTGCTGTTCAAAGACCAGGATTTGACTGACATCCAAAAAAGCAGACGTTTAACTATGATTCCTTTGTTTCGTAGTTTGTTGCAATATTTAATTTACTTCAGTGTTGCGGTTTCCATTCTCTATATTCTCGATATTAATCCTACTCCTATTCTGGCAGGTGCTGGGATTGTTGGTATTGCTGTGGGGTTAGGCGCACAAACACTAATTAATGATATAGTTTGTGGCTTTTTTATTCTTTTTGAAAACTACTATTTGGTAGGTGACTATATTGAGGCTGGGAAAGCTGAAGAGAAAACAGTAGAAGGTACTGTTGAAGCTATTGAACTGAGAACTACCCGTATTAGACATCCTAATGGTCAATTACAGATTATTCGTAATGGAGATATTGGCTCAATTACCAATTACTCCAAACAGTACATATTTGCAGTAGTGGAAGTTTATGTACCTTACGATTCTAATTTAACTCATATATATCAAGTGATTGAAGAAATAGGACAACAGTTAAAAACAAATGATCCTGATGTCCTTGAACCCACTCTAGTAGATGGTGTAGAAAGTATGGGTGAATCTAATTTGTTGCTGCGAACATTGACAAAGGTAAAGCCGGGAAAACATATTCAGATCCAGCGAATTTTGCGGAAGATATTTATGGATACTTTATTGATGGAAGGTATTCTACTTCCTGCTGGTAATGAAAATAGGGAAAATTAATTTGGTATACTCTTTTTCTCTCAAGTTCTCATCTCTAAAAATTTGGTTAAATTAGGTCGGTAGTCAATACTGCTCGGTTAAGCCTGAAAATTCATCATATGGTAGGCTGAAGGGTTAAAATAGAAGCTGAAACCCAATGACCTCGTTCGATGTCTTGAGAAATCCCAAATCCATTGTTTCGAGTATAATCCTTTATTTATAGGTGTTTCAGGGGTTTTCTGCACCACCAAGTATGGTAGGTTGGGTTGTGAAACGTAACCGTTCGCGGAGCAATCGGAACGCAACCCAACAAAATCCTTGATAATGTTGGGTTGAGCGATAGCGAAACCCAACCTACATTTCCTTAACCGACAAGTATTGGGTCGGTAGTTAAGTTTTGTTTTTGAAATTTTTCTTAAATTCACCAAAAATGATATTGTCTAAAACAACGTGATCAAGATACTTCTTTACATCTTGAATTATCTTATCTCTAAACATTGACTGAGATGATTTTTATGGGTTACAAAAATGAAAAAGTTCTTTAATTGCTGTTTTGAGTTAGAATTTTATCTCAAAATTGCCATTAGTTGTACAATTACTCAACAGTTATTTTTTTTGCTGTTAAATAAGCTCAAACTAAATT
>NZ_JADEWA010000335.1:0-6036 GCF_015207865.1 Dolichospermum sp. LEGE 00246 | reverse complement strand
GAGTAGGGGGAGTAGGGGGAGTAGGGGAGAAATTTCTTCCTTCTTTCTCCTGAACTTCTTTCTCCTGAACTTCTTTCTCCTGAACTCCTGATAGCGCAGCATGGCTTTAGCCATACTCCTGATAGCGCAGCTTGGCGTTAGCCATACTCCTGAACTCCTAACTCCTCTCAGTATGACCATTAACTATCATGACTTGGTGAATTTATTACAATTTCCCTTTATGCAGCGTGCCATTATGGGTGCTGTGTTAATGGGCATTTTAGGCGGGTTATTGGGCAGTTTCGTTACATTACGGCAATTATCCTTTTTTAGTCATGCCGTTGGTCATGCAGCCTTGGTAGGTGTGGCATTAGGCGTGTTACTCAACACTAATCCTGCCTGGATGTTACTCCCGTTTACCTTAATCTTTGGAGTTGTTGTTCTCTACCTAATTGATAAAACTGATTTGGCTAGTGATAGCGTTCTCAGCATAGTGCTATCTGGGGCATTAGCAATCGGTGTAATTCTCACCAGTTTTATTAAAGGATATCGCGGTAACTTAATGGGGGTACTATTTGGCGATATTTTGGCTATAGATAACACAGATTTAATTTTGACGCTATTGGTACTTGTTGGTAGTAGCGTTTTTTTATTATCAACTCTGCCGCAACAGATTCTGTTAACTCTTAATCCCGACGTTGCTCAAGTGCAAGGCATACCTGTACAGTTATATCGCTATGGATTCGTTGTTTTGCTTTCTCTTGCCGTAGCTGTAGCAATTAAAGCCGTTGGTGTTTTATTAGTAAATGCGTTTTTGGTAATTCCGGCTGCTACAGCCAAACTTATGAGTCACCATTTCAGCCGCTTCCTGATTCTATCGGTGGTTGTCGGCTGTAGCAGTAGTATTGCGGGAATGATGGTTTCTGGTTTGTTTAACCTGGCTTCTGGACCAAGTATTGTTTTTGTGCAGTTTCTGGTATTTGTGACTGTGTTTAGCTGGGTGAAGTTGACAATGAAGATTAGCTAAAAATTATTTTCAATAACCCCTTGACTAATCTTTTTTATCATGCTAAATTTAGTAGCGGTGGTGAATAAAACAGCCCACGCCGGGATAGCTCAGTTGGTAGAGCAGAGGACTGAAAATCCTCGTGTCACGAGTTCAAGTCTCGTTCCTGGCATCATATCTAAGCACGGGTGAGATTTAAACTTTTGCCAAATGACAAAGAACCCAGATGTGCAGGGGTTTAGCACTGCTTAATGGTGTCAACTTAAGCCCTGGCGAATGGAATTCACGGCTACACAAACAAAGTCCGCCTGCGCGGACTAAGGAAAAATCAAGGATTGAAACCCACGCAGGTGGGTTTTGCCTGTGTAGACGCGGTTTCTAACCGCCTGTTTTACTATCCCGCAAAGAACTCAAGTCATCTTATTCCCAGTCTCTGACTGGGAATGAATTCTAGAAGGCTCTGCCTTCAATAATATTAGAGGCAGAGCCTCATCAACTGTATTCCTAGTCAGAGACTAGGAACGAGATGTGGTAGGGATTTGAGCTTAAGTTGACACCAATGAAGCTCTTGCTTTACTCCTACACATCTGGGTTCTTTGTCATTTGGCAAAAGTTTAAATCTCACCCGTGTTTAGTATAACTGGATTACCTACTGATAATTTTAGTGACTTTTATCATAGCAAACAACTTAATCCGCCCAATCTTTTAATCCCTATAATCCGCGATTCTGACTTTGTCGGAGGCACATCGCCGGATTCGTTAAGAATTGTAAAACCATAAGAATGTAAGGATTAAAATGTCATGAAACCTTAAAATGAGAATTGCTGTGATCTGAACTAGCGATCGCCATGATTAATATTATATTATTATCAGCAAGTATAGATTAGGCTGGTTTTAGAGAACTCCTTGCAGCAGTGCTTACGCGATCGCTTTTCACCAAACTGCCCACTGTTCCAGTGACCTTAGAACTGTTTAACTTACAGCGACAGAGCGGGGAACTAGTGAAGCAGCGAGGTCTTGGGGGTTTCCCCCATGAGCGACTGCTGAACCCCGAAGGGGCTACGCATTCCGAGGTGTCGTGACTCGAATAACGGCTACCATGAGAGTAAACTCAGGGTGGTCTGGTCAGTGCGGCTTGCTTGATTACTCTTGCAAGCCCAGTCCCTTTAGGGCTGGGTTACTGACTATTAAGTAACACATAGGCAGCTTTAAAATCTCGCTGGCTCTTGATTATACTCAAAACGTCTAAAATCTGGACTTTTTTATGATATAAAAAACAAGTTCAAAGCCTCTCCCCGTTGCGGGGAGAGGTTTGGAGAGGGGTTCTATATTTGGTTAAACTATAAACCGTTTTCAGTATAACCACTGTCTAGTTTCTGCAAATTTTGCGTTATCCATACAGGAGTTTACCCTGACGTATTACTTGATTGACTAGTGAGTTGGCTACACTAGCCTTGAGTTCAACTTCTGAGCGGGTCATCACCAGAATATCTTTTGGAATACCAATACCACGCAAAGCTTTATATGCCTGACGCGCTCGACGATAGCGTGGTTCATCTGATTTTGAGATAATCACCAATAAATCAATATCGCTATCCTCAGTCGGTTCACCGTAAGCATAAGAGCCGAACAAAAAAATCTGTTCTGGTTCGAGCGCGCTCACCAGTCGGTTAGTAATTTCATTTAGAAAGTGAGTGCTTAAATGCTTGGCAGCCATAAACATAAAATTTAACTTACTCTAATACTTTCTCTAAAATACACTAAATAAGATGGGGCAATGAACTTTTGCAAAATTTTGAACAACCAAAGCGATCGCCATGATTAATATTAGTATAGATTAGGCTGGTTTTAGAGAATTCCTTGCAGCAGCACTGAAGCGATCGCTATGAGTAGTATTTTTAGAAAAGGCAAGTATAGATTAGTATGGCTGGTTTTAGCGATCGCCCTTGGTTTATCTACTATAATTCCTGTGAGGATAGCGATCGCGTAAGCGCTGCTGCAAGCAGTTCGCTACTATTGTCCTTAGTAGTCAAGGGATTGTGGTTACACCTCTTGCTGTACCTTCAGCCGGTGACAAGTCAGAATCTCTGATGCGGGTCTGAAGATAAACTATCTAAAAACTGACTCGGTGTAACAATCAAGATATCTCGAAAAGGATGCAGTTCTAATAAGTCTTTGTCTCCTGTGATAATATGAGTGGCATTTCCAGAAATGGCTAATTCTAAGAATTTATTATCTTTAGGATCTCGACAAATATCAATTGTTTCATTAATTGTGATTAATTCTGTTTCTCTAGCTAAACTGGCTAAAAAGTCTTCACGAATTTTTCTCGATAGATAGCGGTCAAATTTTGGACGACTGAGTACATCAATTAATTCTGATAAAATTTCCACAGAAATTAAGATTACTCCGTTTTGTTTGGCTTCTCTAAGAGCTTGCATTGTGGTAGATTTAGAGAAGATTAATGCACTGACAATTACATTTGTATCAATTACGATACGGTTAGTTTTCATCCTTGAGAATAGATTCTAAAATTTCCGGGGTCATTCCCTTAGCAATGGCTTGTTGACTCGCTTCTTCCATGATATCTAAGAGTGGTTTTTGACTGACTGCTTTTTGCAGCATTATGTTGAGAAATATTTGGATTTTTTGCTGTTTTTCTGGTTCTGCTTCTCGGTACGCTTTGGCAATTTCTGGGTCAACTTGAATGGTAATGTTTTCCATGATAAGTTACAAGTTAATTAGTCTAGTTTTATTATAGCGATCGCCAGTTATTTCTGTTTTATACTATCCTGAATTATCTTAATCTCCTCTTCTGTTAACCTATACAATTTGTACACTATAGGGTGTGTTGGCTAGTGTTAAGGATGTTTTAAATGAGATGCAAGCATAGGAAATGAGAATTTCAGACCGGCTGTATGTGCAGGTTTTGACTTTAGCACAGGAAAAGAAAGTTTGAGGATAGGTAAGGTAATTTATCTCGTGAGTAGTTGTTAGTGAGATTTCAATGGCGAACTGCTGACGCGATCGCTATGAGTAGTATTTTTAGAAAGGGCAAGTATAGATTAGTATGGCTGGTTTTAGCGATCGCTCTAGTACAATACGGCGTAAATTTCCAAAGACATTTTCCGCTCCCCGCCTAGAGGTGATTATCAAACGTAATATCACAATAGAAGCGAACTCTACCAGGCACTAACTCTCAAAATCTTATGCCTAATTAATTGATAAGCATAACCTAAAGAATGAGCAATTGGCATTGTTAATAAGACTATTCCACATAAAAACCAGCGACTTAGGAATGATGGTATTTTATCTTTATCACCCCGCCAAATTTCTGACTCGAAACTAGTTCCTAATTTGAAGTTGACTCGCAAACTTTCTAAAAATGGCAATAATAGCCCTAAGATAACTAATATTTCCATAGGTAGCCCCAGTCGAGGAAACAGTAAATCAATTAACAACAATAAAGTTATTGATGATATTACCAAAAATGGTACTATGCCTCTTATTTGGGACTTAATAGAGTGTTTAATGCTGGTTAAATAACGACCTCGACCGTATTTAAAATATTGAATATAGAGAGACTTGAATGTTTTTCGGGGATAGTACCAAACACGGATTTTGGAACTGATGTAGATTGCATTTTGGTCTTTTTTAAGTAGTTTTTGGTTGAGTTCCGCATCTTCATTAGCAGTTGCTTCTGTTGAATAACCTGATACTTCTTTCAAAGCCTTCTTCCAAAAACATCCTAAATAAACAGTTTCTGCATAACCGTTATAATTTGGGTTTCTATATTTTGCTCCTCCACTGCCTAAAATACTCTTGGAACTTAGAGCTATTCCCGCTTGAAAAGGTGTTTTAGCGGCAAAACGTTGCGCTCCACCCACATTTAGAGCTTTGGATTCTAGTAATGCTTCTACACATTTTTCTATATAGTCAGGAGCGTAGTCTGAATGAGCATCGGCTCTAAGGAAAATATCACCCCTGCATTCTTGTAATATGAGATTTAGTCCAGCAGATTGAACCTTTAAAGGGTTATGTATGAGTTTAATTCGGGAATCTTGTGTAGATAATCTTTTTACTATCTCTTGAGTGTTGTCATTACTCCCACCATCAGCGATTATGACTTCAATTAAATTCTGATATTCTGTTGCTAAGAAACCTTTGATTACTCGTTCTATATTAGCTGATTCGTTGTAGGTGGGAATGGCAAGAGAAATGGTGGGTAAATTATCTAACATAATTTCTTATTATTCCTTTGAGAAAGCACTCGTAATTATCTTAAGAGAATCATACAATTTTGTTCATAATCTTTGAGAGATAATCATCCGAGTGATGTTTTTGGAAATATTTTACCGATTCCCAGTAAAGAAATTTGTATTCGCTTACATTCATGCTAAACAAATGGTTAATGCACTGTAACAGTGCCGACTCATCATTAAAGTTAACCATAAATACAGATTTTAATTCTTTTAAATAAGCGAAGGCAGGAATATCATTTACGATTAGTATCTTCCCAAATTTTAACGCTTCTGGTATAACAGCACTTTGCGTTGAAAAAAAGTAAGGAACTACTACAAAATGTGTTGTATGTAACAAAAAAATCTTGCCAGAATTTGTCATGTAGCCAGGAAATTTAATTATTAATTCTTCGTCGTAATTTACATCTATACCTATGTCACGACCGCCACGAATAAATCGAGCCTTACCTGGGTAATTCTTACTGATAGAATTGACAAGTGATATAAAACCTTGAGGATTTTTATCTTTTGCTATCGTACCAAGCAATGAGAAAACTTTGTAATTATCCCAAGTAAGCTTCAACTGTAATAAGTTTTTTTGCAAGTTTGTCTCTAACTCAGATGAAAATGTCAAATTAACCTTAATAATTTTTTGGATTTCAACAAATTCTTTAGCTCTACTTAATGCTTCATCACTTGGTATTAAGACCTTATCCGATAATTTGGCAAATAATAAATTACAATAATAGACTAGAAATGCTTTAATAGGATTAATTCTTCCTGGTTCATACTTAGGTTCATGCATTAAAT
>NZ_JADEWA010000334.1:0-6039 GCF_015207865.1 Dolichospermum sp. LEGE 00246 | reverse complement strand
TGTCACCTGTCACCTGTCACCTGTCACCTGTCACCTGTCACCTGTCACCTGTCACCTGTCACCTGTCACCTGTCACCTGTCACCTGTCACCTGTCACCTGTCACCTGTCACCTGTCACCTGTCACCTGTCACCTGTCACCTGTCACCTGTTACCTGTTACCCTTTGGTGACTTACCGAAAACAATTAACCCCAGCTAACTTAGCCAGGGTTTCAAAGTGGTATTTTTAATCCCGTAGTTATTTCGCTTTTGCGGCTTAAACTCTAGGTAGTTAAAATTACAACCTCGGCAGGATATTAAGCTATTAGCACCTGCTGTCTCCGGCTTTATTAAATTTTGGATTTTGGATTTCGGATTTTGGATTTGAAATTAAAGCTTGATAACGAAACAAAAAATTCAATTATCTATCTAGCAACTATAAAATCTAAAATCTAAAATCTAAAATCATGCAGCGTCAGTTAGTTTTAACTCTCGTAGGGCGCTAATGTCAATAGCAATTGATGGTCCCATTGTCGAGGATATGTACAATGACCGCCAATAACGACCCTTAGCACCTGAAGGACGGTTACGGTCAATTGACTCTTGTAATGCCTTCAGGTTGATCAATAAATCTTCAGGTGAAAAAGCAGTCTTACCAAACATAACATGGACAATCCCAGTCCGATCAGCCCGATATTCTAATTTACCAGCTTTGAACTCAGCGATCGCACTAGCAACATCAAATGTCACTGTTCCCCCCTTGGGTGAAGGCATCAAACCCCGTGGACCTAATAATTTACCCAGCTTTGCTACCTGTGGCATCACATCCGGCGTAGCAATCAGCTTATCAAAGTCCATCATGCCTTTCTGAATATCTTCAATGAGTTCTTCAGAACCAGCAATATCAGCACCAGCGTTAGTTGCTTCTGTGACTTTTTCACCTCTGGCGATAACTGCTACCCGGATAATTTGTCCTGTTCCCTTGGGTAGTGCTACCGTTGTCCGCAATTGTTGGTCTGTATATTTAGGGTCAATTCCTAAACGGATATGAGCTTCAGCAGCTTCAGGAAACTTAGCAGTTGCCGTTTCTTTTAACAGAGCTAATGCTTCTAAGGGTGTATAATCCTTATCTTCTACCTTTTCCAGCAACGCCTGTAAGCGGCGTGATACTTTTTTTGCCATTTTTTTCTCCTGGGGTCATCTCGAAGTTGTACTTCTCCCCCGATATGATTTTGTTATTAGTCAGTTGTCAGTTGTCAGTGGTTATTTTTTTATTTACTGTCACCTGTCACCTGTTCCCTGTCACCTAATCTGTAACTGTTACGCCCATGTTTTTAGCAGTTCCTTCCACAATATTCATGGCTGCATCAATATCATTGGCGTTGAGGTCAGGAAGTTTAGTTTGAGCAATTTCGCGTAATTGCGTTCTGCTAATGCTACCAACTTTCTTTTTGTTGGGTTCATTTGAGCCTCTTTCAATCTTCGCTGCCTTGCGAATCAACACTGATGCTGGTGGAGTTTTGAGGACAAACGTAAAACTTCTATCTTCATAGACAGAAATTTCTACAGGTATAACCATCCCAGCTTGGTCTGCTGTTTTGGCATTGTACTCTTTGCAGAACATCATGATGTTAACACCATGTTGACCCAACGCAGGACCAACTGGCGGTGCTGGGTTGGCTTTCCCAGCATTCAGGGCCAACTTAATGACCGCTACTACTTTCTTCGCCATTTGTATTTAGCTCTGTTTTTTAACCTGATTAAATTCCAATTCTACTGGTGTATCTCTTCCAAAGATCGAGAGTAGAGCTTTTAGTTTACTCCGTTCTGGGGAAACTTCAATCACCTCACCTTCAAAATCCTTAAATGGACCAGAAAGCACAACTATCTTATCACCTGAAGCCATATCAATTTTGACTACAGGCTCTTGTTCCAAGGCTTGTTTGAATATGCGTTCAACTTCCGAAGGATTTAGGGGAACTGGCTTAACGTGACCACGACCTCTACCGCTACCACGCTTTTGCTCTGCACCCACAAAGTTAATCACATGAGAGGTGTTTCTTACCACTTGCCATGTATCATCACTCATTACCATTCGGACTAGCACATAACCAGGGAAAACCTTTTCTTCTGAAGGTAGCCGTTTACCATCCTTACGGATTTTCACCGTTGGGGTGTGGGGAATTTCCACTTGGATGATTTTGTCAGCCACATCAAAAGTTTGGATACGTTGCTCTAAATTTGTCTTTACCCGTTTCTCACAGCCAGAGGCTACTTGCACTGCATACCAGCGTGCTTCTTTCATCGCTGTTAAGAGTGTTTCCTCTAACTGCAACTCGGAGTTGCGTGGTTCGTCTGTTGCAGAAGTCATCAGAACACCTGTTTTGCTGCCCAAGCGAACAATCCATCGACCAGATATATCAAAGATGCGGAGAGTGTAACCATTAATAGTACAGCGGCTGATTCACTTACCAACTGTTTCCGACTGGGCCAAATCACTTTCTCAAGTTCTTCCTTTGTACCCTGGAAAAAATTGTTTAAGTTAAACCCATTTTCGGTTTCTGGCATTTCTGCTTCATTTTTTTTGGCCACAGTCGTTATACCCCCGTTTCTTAAATAGCCTAACCTTGTGATTTTCAAGGTTTACAGCTTCAGTCTCAATAATCTCGTAATAAGAAAGCTACATTTTAAAAAAATTATACCCGAAATAATTGACGTTTTCCGCTGTTTCGGCAGTGACGTTATTGCTTCGGGCAATATTTTTCTTTTTGAGCGCGCCCTGGAGGACTTGAACCCCCGACATCAGGTTTTGGAGACCTGCGTTCTACCAACTGAACTAAGAGCGCACAAGCTTTTCTTTTTACAGTCATTGCGCCGAACTTTCTTAGTTTAACGCAATTTCGATTTCAATTGTAACCTATTTTTTTTCTTTTGGCAAGTTAGCGGCGGATGCCGCTTGCAGACTGGGTTTTGTCTATTAATTCACCATTGAGAATCACAAAGGGCGGTCGAATCTTTGTTTAATGCGGGTTGCCTTGCCGACTAGTTTACGCAGGTAGTACAGTTTAGCACGTCTAACTTTACCACGGCGCAATACTTTAATACTTTCAACTAGGGGAGAATGAAGCAAAAATACTCGTTCTACACCCACACCTTGGAAAACTTTACGGACTGTGATAGTTTCGTTGATGCCGCCATTGCGTCTAGCTATGACTACACCTTCGTAAGGTTGTACACGGAATTTAGTGCCTTCCTGAATTTTAACTCCGACTTTGACTGTATCACCAACATAGATGTCGGGTAAATCAGATTTCATCTGTTCCGCTTCAATTGAGCGAATAATCTCTTGCGCGTTCATTACTTTTCTGTTTTTTGAAAAAACTCACAATCGCTAATTATAAATCTATAATCGCTTGAGAGTCTAGAAATTTCCCTCATTATAAATAAAAACT
Organism: Dolichospermum sp. LEGE 00246; assembly: GCF_015207865.1. NCBI lineage: Bacteria > Bacillati > Cyanobacteriota > Cyanophyceae > Nostocales > Aphanizomenonaceae > Dolichospermum > Dolichospermum sp. LEGE 00246. Next base: position 2,609 of record NZ_JADEWA010000334.1, on the reverse strand, counting down.
ACTCACAAATTCAAAATGAAGAATTAAAAAACTCTTGCCTGTTCCCTGTTCCCTGTTCCCTGTTCCCTGTTGTAAAATAGACAGTGTAAGGATTCAGGGGGAACCAGGTAACTGGTCATAAACGCCTATAGAGACTATCTTTGGCAATGTTCAAGGTTTGAAGTCCAGCCAGCTAAAACAACTCCAGCGGCTGTACCACCAGCGGATATCAGGTGATTTTATTACTACAACTGATTTTGCTCAACGTCTGGCAGCAGTCAGTACGGAAATTAATCAACCTGTTTGTGTTTACATTAATCGTCGCGGACAGGTAATTCGGGTTGGTGTCGGTACTCCGCGTCAAACTCAAATTCCGCCCCTAGAACTGCCCCGCTACGGAGCAGAACGTCTCAGCGGTATTCGTTGTTTATCTACCAATCTCAAGTCAGAACCACCAAGTGAGTCAGCCTTAACGGCCATGGCTTTACAAAGATTAGATGCTTTAGTAGTTTTAAATATTACTGGGGGAGGATTCACAAAGCGTGGTGGTGGTGCAACCGGGTATGTGAAAGAAGCTTATTTAGCGCATCTAGTAGCCAATAGCAGACAGTTAGTGGCGACGCAATCCTCTGGTACTAGTATTTCAGATGCGGGGATATATTCCCACATCTCACCACCTCTGAGTTTAGATGATTTAGCCGACCAGGATTTTCTGGACTTGGTGGAAAGTTTAGAAGAGGAATTTAGTCGGGAGTATGTAGCTCAAGAAGTAGATGCTGATCATGATCGGGTGGTAATTGTGGGGGTATTAACAGAAAATATCACTCCGCAACAATTCCAAGACATCATCATAGAATTGACTCGATTAGTGGATACGGCTGGAGGTGTTGTCTTACAAACCTTACAACAAAAGCGATCGCGGATTCATCCCCAAACGGTGATTGGTGAGGGTAAAGTCCAAGAAGTGGCGATCGCTGTGCAAACTCTAGGTGCTAATTTAGTAGTATTTGATCGTGATCTTTCCCGTTCCCAAGTCCGCAATTTAGAAGCGCAAATTGGTGTTAGAGTAGTTGACCGCACCGAAGTAATTTTAGATATCTTTGCCCAACGCGCTCAATCTGGTGCAGGTAAGTTACAGGTCGAACTGGCACAGTTAGGGTATATGCTACCACGACTCACTGGCAAAGGTGAGGGTATGTCCAGATTAGGAGGTGGTATTGGCACAAGAGGTCCAGGTGAAACCAAGCTAGAAACAGAACGCCGCTCTATTCAAAAGCGAATTTCTCAACTGCAACACGAAGTTAATCAATTACAAGCTCATCGTTGTCGCTTACGTCAACGACGACAAGATAGACAAGTTCCCTCGGTGGCTTTGGTGGGTTATACCAATGCTGGTAAATCTACCTTACTTAACGCTCTTACCAACGCAGAAGTATACACTGCTGACCAATTGTTTGCCACCCTTGACCCGACAACACGGCGGTTAATGCTTCCTCATGCGGAAACCGGCGCACCCCAGGAAACTTTGATGACGGATACTGTGGGGTTTATCCATGAGTTACCCGCATCTTTGATGGATGCTTTTCGGGCAACATTGGAAGAGGTAACAGAAGCAGATGCTTTACTGCATTTAGTTGATTTATCTCATCCTGCTTGGTTAAGTCATATCCGCTCAGTGCGGGATATACTGGCGCAAATGCCGATTACACCAGGACCTGCGTTAGTGGCTTTTAATAAAATTGATCAAGTTAGTAGTGAAACACTGGCTTTAGCCAGAGAAGAGTTTCCCTTAGCCGTGTTTATTTCTGCTAGTCAGCGGTTAGGACTGGAAACCCTGCGTCAGCGTCTATCTTTATTGATTCAGTACGCTGTTGGTGATGATTAATGATTTTCAGATCCCCGACTTCTTGAAGAAGTCGGGGATTTCTCGTTCCCATACTCTGTATGGGAATGAATTTTAGAAGGCTCTGCCTTCAATGATAGCAGAGGCAGAGCCTCTTGAGGGCATTCCCAGTCAAAGACTGGGAACGAGATAATAACTCAACTATTTGGGTAATATTTTAGATAAAAACTTGTTCAATATTATTGATAATAATGTCAATGATTCAACAATATATCCAGTTTTGCTAGAATCATGATTACTTCAATGTAATTGCTTACAAGATGATGATTACTACTGTTGAGCGTCGTTATAGTTTAGATGAATATCGCGCCATTGAAGAAAAAGCTGAAGAACGCAGTGAATATCGTGATGGAGAAATTGTGCCAATGTCGGGAGGATCACTCAATCATAGCCGTATAGGGGGCAATATTTTTGCATTTCTCAAGTTTATTCTGCGTGATAGTAAATGTGAGCCAATTAATAGTGATTTGAGGTTATGGATTCCTGAATATAAACGCGGAGTATATCCAGATGTAATGGTTTTTGCAGATGAACCGCAACTAAATGAAAACCGCAATGATGAAGTTTTAAATCCCATTTTAATTGTAGAAGTATTATCACCTTCAACCGCAGATTATGACCGACAAAGCAAGTTTCGGATGTATCGTTCAATTAGCAGTTTTTGTGAATATTTATTAGTTGAACAAGATGAAATTTTTATAGAAAAATATAGTAAACAGTCTCAAGG
>NZ_JADEWA010000333.1:0-6057 GCF_015207865.1 Dolichospermum sp. LEGE 00246 | reverse complement strand
GATTTAAATATCCCCGACTTCTTTGAGAAGTCGGGGATCTGAAGCTTACGAAATTACAAGGCTTTTAGTAGTTTGTCAAATTTATTTTGACGGGTAATAATCGGAAAAAACTTCTGTTCCTCCCTCCCCTGCCTCTCTTCTCCCCCTGCTTGCCTTCACCCGTCATTTTCGGGTTGACAGACTACTAGGGCTAAAGGTTGCCAAATTTCTCCATATTTTTCTTTTAAAAGTTGCCAAGCTTCTACTTGTCCTGGTTCGTATTCTCCGGGTTTACCCCATTGTAAAAAGAGGCTTAATGCAGGTTTTTCTTCTGCATCTAAAAACCGAATCGCATAGGTTGTAAAATTTCCTCTTTTGGCTTCACCTGTTTCAAATTTCACTTTTTGAATCATATCCATATTCAAATGAAATTCAAAGCCTTCGGTGTGCATATTCGCATATTTACCTTTTGGTAATTCGGCGTAATATAGCTTTTCTATTTTTCCTCTAGCTTCTAAAACAGCGGCGCTACTGGTGACAATTAAGCGCAAAGTTCCCAAGGTTTCACAAGCTTCTAAAAATTCTTTCAATGTTGTACTCATAGGTGTTGATTTTTTAGTTGTTAGTGTTCAATTTCAGATTTATAGCGTTTTTTTGGATCTAATACAATCCAGAAGGCAAGAGGGCGCAGACCCTGCGCCCCTACGTTTCGTATTTTTCATAAGCAGCAACAATCCGCTGCACTAAGGGATGACGAACCACATCTTTTTGAGAAAATTCGCAAATGGCGATTCCTTCCACGTTTCTGAGAATCTGTAAGGCTACATCTAAACCTGATTTTTGATGGGGTGGTAAATCGGTTTGGGTGATGTCACCTGTGATTACCATGCGGGAGTTAAAACCCAATCGGGTTAAAACCATTTTCATTTGCGCCGGTGTGGTATTCTGGGCTTCATCAACGATGATAAAGGCGTTATTTAATGTCCGTCCCCGCATATAAGCTAGTGGTGCGACTTCGATGATTTCCCGTTCGATTAGGTTGGGGACTTTTTCGGGGTCTATGAATTCATTTATGGCATCATATAGGGGACGTAAATAGGGGTTGACTTTTTGCTGTAGGTCTCCTGGTAAAAAGCCGAGTTTTTCTCCTGCTTCGACTGCGGGACGGGTTAAAATCAGTCGTTCAAATTGATTACTGAGTAGGGCTTGGACTGCCATAACTACAGCGAGATAGGTTTTCCCTGTTCCCGCAGGACCAATACAAAAGGTTAAATCACGTCTACGAAGTGCGTCTATATATTGGCGTTGGTGAAAGGTTTTGGCACGAATTTCAAAACCCCGGCGAGTTTTGGCGAGGATATCCCGTTGTAGGTCTTGGAGTTGGTCTTCTGTATTTGTATCGAGGGCTTGACGGGCTGTGAGAATATCGGCACTAGAGATATTATTACCTTTACTCCACAAATTTTCCAGCGATCGCACTAACCGCTTTGCTAATTCTACCTGTTTAGGTGTTCCCGAAATTAATAATTCTTGCCCCCGGAGGACTAAGTTAGCCCCTGTTTGTTGTGATAAAAACTTGATATTTGCCTCACCATAACCAGCTAGAGCGATCGCACTGGACATACTAGGCAGTTGAATTATGGAATCATCTGCCATATTATTGCTGAATTGGGTGAAAGGTGGTTTTTAACAAAATTAATATTTTCCTATAGCAGGGAACAGGGAACAGGGGTGAAACTCTTGTGGTGTATGGTTTTTTAGATAAATTTTGTATCTCATTCAAGTGCATACCGCCATATTAAATGTAAATTGAAAATTCTATAATTTTCTATTAATTAAGGCTTATTAAATAAAACTAAAACTCAAGCAATTTATCAGCAGTTTCTACACTATTCTTTCTTCTTTCTCCTGACTCCTGACTCCTCCCATATTGGAAAATAGGCTGACAACATTTGTTAATTCTTGGCTGGTAAATCCGCAGTGAACACGGAAATATTCGCCAAGACTTGACAATTTTGTTGTCCCCTTTCTCCATCTTTCCCAGAAAATAATCTGTAATCAACCATTTAAACTGACCAGTTATGATCTAGCGTAAACGTGGTTTAACAACAGGTTTGGGAATATTGCTCTCTCTTTCTTTCGACTTGGGTGGTAGTATCCGCTCTTCCTGGTCTTCATCAAAAGACATACTATCTCGACTTTGGGAACTGCCGCCGTAAATATCCAGGTATACTGATTGCCCAGCTAGTTCTGCTGCTGCGGAAATTACAGTGCGAATTGCCTGGATATTTCGTCCCCCCCGACCAAACACTTTTTCTTTATCTATGCTGTTAAAAGCAATGCGAACCCAAGCCCGCTTAAGGGTTTGAGACATTTCACAATCAACGCTTAAAGATTCTGGAGATTCTAAAAACGGTTGCACAAGAAACTTCACCAGCCCCACATAATTGGGATTGGTTGTTAGGGATTTAATCTCAAGACTATGATGCGGCTGTTGCACTGACCTGTTCAAAAACGTTAGCTTTTACGAGGATACGACGAACTGTATCGGTAGGTTGAGCGCCTTGTTGCAGTCGCTTAACAATACCAGGAATATCTAATTTTACTTCATCAGTTCTGGGGTTATAAAATCCTAGTTCTTCTAGGGGGCGACCGTCACGACGGGCAAGATTGTTAATAGCAACAATCCGGTAACTTGCTTCGCGCTTTTTGCCAAATCTTTTTAAACGCAATTTGATCATGTTGAGAACTGTTTCTCCTGTTCCTAGTGAGTGAGTTTGTAACTGATTGATAAGAAAGTGATTGGGATTATTATACCCGCCTTCACAACTTCCAACACTGAAATGCTAATTTTAGCACTTTCTAGCTGTGAATGGCTATTAGTTTAGTTGTCAGTTGGAAAGATATTCTCTCCGTTCCCTTTTCCCTGTTCCCGTCGTTTCGGGATAAAACAGTTGTAGTACCTCAATCTTTCCTCCATTACCTGCACTAATTCATTATAAACAATTTTGATAAATTATTGATCAGAGCATAGACTACGTGCTTATTTCCGCAAAGACCAAGATCGAACTTGACCTAAAGTCACAGGAATTCTGTCACTAACATCAATGGTAAACAAAAACACCTTTTTAGAGATTATTGATATCAATACCTTTAGCTGCTAATTTTGCTAATAGGTCTTGATAATTTTTATGTTCTTGTTCAGCACGTTGTTTTTCTTGTTCAGCACGTTGTTTTTCTTGTTCAGCACGCTGTTCTTCTTTGTCGGCACGTTGTTTTTCTTGTTCGACACGTTGATTTAATTCCACAGATGTGAGAAACTTAGCGCCATGAGGATAATAAATTTCTAAGTTATCTGCTGTGAGTTTAAAACGTATGTCTAAACGCGGGCTAACCCAATTATTAATATCCTCAATTGCCTCTAAACATTCTTGTTCAAGAATAAATCCTGTTAATTCAATTGTGTCTGGATTGTATATATAATACTCTTCTACCCCATAACGCTGATAAAAGAGGATTTTTTTGGCCATTTCTTTGGTGCTATTTCCCGGAGATAGGATTTCAAATACCACTTGGGGAGGAATATTATTTTCTTGCCATTGTTTATAAGAACCTCTATCACCTTTGGGTCTTCCAAACACCACCATGACATCAGGTGCTTGTCTGGTTTTTACACTTCCTTCTACAGGATACCAAAGTAAATCACCGGCTATAAATACATCATTGTTTGCGGCGAATAATATTTCTAAATTTTCCTTAATTTTAACAATCCATTCATATTGTTTAGTATTATCGGACATAGGGTTGCCATCACTATCAGGGTAGATGATTTCTGGTTTGATTTCTGGTGGTGTAAGTTGCTGTACCATATCTGAATCTCCATTTTACCAAAGGTAAATAAAGTTTTGAACACAAGCAGTAGCACTGACGAATATATTAACAATTATAGTGATTTGCGATAGACCCTGAACAAACACCGTAGTTATTGCATTTGGCAAATCCCGAATTTATGGAAGAAATCCGGGATTTTGTGCTTAAATTCTAAAGAGTCCCAAAACCTTTTTTCTTTTTCTCTTTCTTTTTCTTCGCTGGTGGTGCGCCACCGGGGTAGCCACGCCAGCCGGCTGAGGGGCGATTACCACCTGCGGCTAAGGGATTACCACCACCAAACATTCCGGGCATTCCTGGTATACCACCTTGTCCCATTTGCTGCATGAGCGATCGCATTTTTTGGAAGTCTGCCACCAGTTTGCTTACATCCGCTTCTCTGTAACCAGAACCAGAAGCAATTCGACGGCGGCGACTGGGAGAACTCGATAATAAATCTGGGTCACGGCGTTCTTTGCCCGTCATGGAATTGATCATGGCTTCACAGCGTTTTAGCTGGCTTTCTCCATGCTTTAACTGGTCATCAGAAAGCTTGTTCATGCCCGGAATCATCTTCATAATTCCGCCCAAAGAACCCATGTTTTTCAACAACCGCATTTGCTTGAGAAAGTCAGTAAAATCAAATTTCGCTGACAGGATTTTCTCCTGCATTTGCTCCGCATCTGCCAAATTTATCTCTTCTTGGGCTTTTTCAACTAAGGTGAGAACATCCCCCATGCCCAAAATCCGCGAAGCCATCCGGTCAGGATAAAACGGTTGCAGAGCCTCGACTTTTTCCCCTACACCCACAAATTTAATCGGCGCACCGGAAATTTGCCGCACAGATAACGCCGCACCACCTCGGCTATCCCCATCCATTTTGGTCAGGATTGCCCCAGTAATACCGATTTTATCATGGAAGGTGCGCGTGAGATTTGCCGCCTCTTGACCGGTCATTGCATCCACAACTAACAGGGTTTCATCGGGCTGGACTATTTCTTTGATGCGGGCTAATTCCGCCATCATATCTTCGTCAATTTGTAAGCGTCCGGCAGTATCAATAATTACTGTATTTATGCCTTCGGCTCTGGCACGTTCCACACCTTGACGGGCTATTTCTACGGGGTCTGCTTCAATTCCCAGTTCAAATACTGGGACATCAATTTGCTTACCAAGGGTAATTAACTGGTCAATAGCTGCGGGACGATATATATCTGTAGCCACTAGCAGACAACTACGATCTTGTTTTCGTAAATGCAAAGCCAATTTAGCAGTAGCTGTGGTTTTCCCTGTCCCTTGTAAACCAGCCATAAGAACAACGGTGGTCTTACCTGGAACTTCTGCGAGGGGAACATTTTCTTCCCCCATTACCTGCACTAATTCATCATGAACAATTTTAATGAATTGTTGGTCAGGACGTACACCAGCGATAACTTCAGCCCCTTGTGCCTTAGTTTCAACTTCGCTAATAAAATCTTTGACTACCTGGAGATTAACATCTGCTTCCAACAAAGCCCGACGCACTTCCCGTAAAGCGTCTTGTATATTGGATTGGGAGATTTTATCCTGTCCTCGCAGTTTTTTCCAGGCGGATTCTAAACGGTCAGATAGTGCATCAAACATATTTCAGTTACAACGTAGTTAGTCTGTGGAGAATATTTACTCAGTTTTTAAGGATCTTCTTTACTAGCTTATCTGAGTCTAGCAACTGATGAATCTGGTAAACCGTAATTTTGAAGGTGTTTTAGTTGGTAATAGGTCTTTCCTTACGTAGTAAGAAAGGAAAAACGAACCACAGAGGACACAGAGAACACGGAGAAAGGAGATTTAACAGGGATTTTTGGGTAAGTTTGACCAATAGGACTTACCCACAAGTTACGAAAGAATGAACCACGTTCGCGAAGCGTGCCGAAGGCATAGGTACGAAGGACACGAAGATAAAGAGAGTTTTAGAGGTATTTTGCCTAAGGGACTTCCAATTAAAAAAATACCCAAAAATTTCTTGTGGTGCAGGCATCTTGCCTGCTAATCATCAAGGACAGGCAGGATGCCCATCCCACAAAATTGGGTAATTTATTTTTTGGTGTTCCCTAAGTTCTGGTTTATATAAAAGTGGTAAATCCCAAATTATAGATCCCCGACTTCTTAAAGAAGTCGGGGATCTGTCCATGAATGATCGCTATGGCTGCATTCTTACCTAAAATCTATAAT
>NZ_JADEWA010000332.1:0-6057 GCF_015207865.1 Dolichospermum sp. LEGE 00246 | reverse complement strand
TGGCAAACGGCATCAGGCGGGGAACCGTACATCTAAGGTAATACCTGAAAAGCGGATATTATTCGAGCAGTTGTGTTTGCAATTATTCGATTAAGAATCCCCGTGTCTTTAGACCGGGGAGTGTCAACAGAATATGATAATTAATGTTGGGTTTCCTTGGGTCAACCCAACCTACGGGGTAAAATCAAGATCATAAAACACAACTTTAATCACAGGATATTTATAGTATGGAATATCGCCGCGCCAATGTGGCAGGAGGAACATACTTTTTACAGTGGTGACAGAGAAAAGACAAAAAATATTATGTTTACCAAAAAATGTTTCTTTATTAAGAGATGCTTTTGGTTATGTGATGCGGAAACATCCATTTATTATAGATGCTATTGTGATTTTACCTGATCATCTTCATTGTATTTGGACATTACCAGAAAATGATCATGATTTTTCCACGCGTTGGCGGTTAATTAAAAGTTATTTTAGTCGTCAATGTGAAACTATTTCACCAGAAAATATATCTGCATCTAGAAAAAAGAAAAAACAACGGGCTATATGGCAATATCGTTTTTGGGAACATTTAATTAGAGACGAAATAGATTTTCAAAATCATGTTGAATATATTCATTATAATCCGGTGAAACATGATTTGGTAACAGCACCAAAAGATTGGGAATATTCAAGTTTTTATCGCGCTGTGCGTCAAGGTATGTATGACATGATGTGGGGTGCGGGTGAGGAAATTATTTTTGATGATGATATTGGCAACGAGTAGGTTGGGTTGTAGCAAGATCCCGAAGGGTATGAAATGAAACCCAACATTTGGGGTATAATACCTGCGGATAGTGTTGGGTTTCGTTCCATTGCTCCGCGTTCACGCAGTGTCCCGCAGGGATACGTTCACGTTCCACAACCCAACTTACGATTAAAGGTCTAATAAATTTTTATCATATTTACCAGTTAATAACCAGTATATTGGTGCTATTAAACCAAATGGCTTCCATATTTTACCATTTTTTATACCCGCATACTTGCCTTTACAATTTGCTTCTGAAGTATCACCTATCATACCAAATGCAGAATAAGCAAAATAAGCAACTGCACAATTCCAATTATTATTCCAAATTTGTAAGGCTAATTTTGTATGGGGAAATTTCAGGTTAAAAAATTGATTAAGATGATTCTTGTAAGGATATACTTGAGGTAAATCAAAATGGGAAAACATCACTGCTATTCGATATTGACGTTTATCATCTTGATTAATTCTTAAATTTAATTCTCTTTCTAATACCGTGAGACTTTGAGCTATTTCAATATCATTTATAGCTGTAGCATCAACGATTAAAGCTAGATATTTTGTTTCTGTTAATTGTTCTATACAGCTATTTAACCAATCATTATATTGATTACTTTTTATATGTTCAGGTAATGATAATCCTGTCAAAAATTCTCCCGGATACATATTCAAACAACAAGAAATTTCTACCTGATTTTGATTAAATTTACTTAAATTATTATTGATCTGAATTTGAAACCCAAAATGTGTTTCTTCTATGCCCATGTCTGGAGCGTCCAAAATGTTTCCTTGAGCTAAAATATATTTAGCCTTGTTTGCTAAAAATTCAACCCCCTCAGTGAAATATTCAATTGAGTATGATGAGTTGGTTTTTAGTAAATTATTCAAATAAGCTAAAGTTGCTAAATAAGTAATTTTTCCAGAAGGTCTAGGTCCGATAATAGAAATGTGACCTTGATAAACTTCTAATTGTGGAGAACTAGGAACATGGGAATTATCCACTAACAAATTCAACCATTCTATGATTGACTGAGGGCGAAATTTGTAATTTAACGCCATTCCCTTCATAATGGCATCATTCACTCTGTCACTGATACCAAAATTAAAATCTTTAACTGGTTTTAAGGTGAAATTTTGCAATCTAGCCGGTGCTGGCATTGGTAACTGTCCAGTCAACAAAGCGTATAATGTAGCAGCTAAAGCATAAATATCAATATATTCTCCCCGTTCTGCATCTGGTAAATACTGTTCAGGAGGTGCATAACCTGGAGTAAAATTCTGTGTATGTTGTTGAACTTCACCTGATACAAATTGTCTCGCAATACCAAAATCAATTAACACCGCTTCTTGTTTACCAGCCCGAATCATAATATTATTGGGCTTCAAATCTCGATGTAATAAACCCTTGTCATGAACTAGGGTTAATGCGTCACCAATTTGTTGAATATATAGCAGTGCTTCCGCTTCTGATAACGCCCCTTTTTCAGTTATCCTTTTTCCTAAATCTTCACCGTTAATATACGCCATCACTATACAAGGTAAACTAGCTTCATCAAAGACATTTTCTACCTCAACTATATGGGGATGACGACATAATGCTAGTCTCAATCCTTCATCACGGAAATCTTGTTTTAATTTATCTTGATAAGCTATCAAATCTGGACGGTTTAAAATTTCTTGTCTCAAGGTTTTTATTACCCGCAGTTCACCGCGTTGGTTTTTAGCCAAATAGGTGATACCTATTCCCCCTTGACCTAGTTCTCGTTCTATAATGTAGCGTCCCCCAAATAACGCCTTTCCAGGATAAAATAGCATTTTCATTAATTTCTATTTACTCAAGTAGTTGAATTTTGTATCGTTTAGCCAGTTTTTGCAAATCCCTTTGAAAACGAGCAGTAAGAGCAATTTCAATGGGTAGTGGTTCATTATTATTCTCCATCTATCCCTTCCCACATTTGTGAAAGGGGTATAGTTTGTCCACTTAATGCTTCTTTTATTCCCTGACGAATACCTTCAATGACAATTTCTGTGGGTGTTTCTTCAAAAGCTGAATTTTTCTCTAATGGGAAAATAGATTTTTGAATAAGTTGCAGTGCATAAGTTTCCACAGAAAGACCTTGTTGTTGTGCTTGCTGTATTAAATACTGTTCTAATTCTGGTGGTAAATTGATGGTTAGTGTCATAAATCTATCTATTATAAAATGAGTTTAGTTTTATCAATTTACCAAAGTTTTTGATAATGGCGACAAAAAATCTATGACTAATCTCTTACAACAAGCCTATGCTGTCGTCTCACGGCTACCTGAAGATGAACAGAATGAAATTGCTCAAATGATTCTCCAAAAATTAGCACAGCGTCAACAACTACTGCATCCAAAGAATATAGATTTTATGCAGTTTGCTGGTATTGCGAATGCTGAAGAAACTATACTTTTACAAAACCTCGAACATGAGATTGAAGAACAAAGATTACTAGACTTGCAAAGGCAAATTGAACTGTGAAAAAAGCTTTACTAGAGTACTTGTGCAAAAACTTCGTTCCATCCGGTAATAGGTACAATAATCTTTAAGCGTAAAGTACCTATATCATCATTATTAACAATGATACAAGGTCGGGTTTTGCTAATTTCATCCCCTACTGTGGGATCAGCATTATACAGCCAGATTTCACCTCTACGCATAATCTTGGTACTCATAAAAATCTTCATTACAAGTATCAACAAATTCTGTTAAACTGCTTTCTGTTTCATAATAAGAACGCATCATTTCCGCAGCAGCAGTTAAGCCCAGTTTTTGAGGATTTTGCATTTCTTCACCCATGAGTTTTAAGGCAAATTCTATTATCTCTGGTCTTTCGACATTAGGCATTTGTTTAATAGCTTCTAAAATTTGGGGGTTGATCATAATTTGTGGCAATTGTAAGTAGTTTCTATTTTAAAGTAAGATATACTGACTCTGCAACCTTCGTAGGTTGGCTTGAATGAAATGAAACCCAACACCACCCACCAAGATATGTTGACACTCTCAGGGCTAAAGCCGCTGAGATTCTGGGGACAGAGTAAACTTAGGTAATGCCCAAAGTTTAATTCTCGCTACGGTCGCACAACACCGTCTACCCAGTAAGCCTAAGTCTAAGCTTAGATTGCTGGATATTTCTGTTGTTAACATTGATGTAATATACCGTAGGCATAGCTCTGATGTTGTTGCACTTTGATAAATTCTCGCTCCTGAACTAAAAATTGACTTTTTTGCCTATTTTACTTGTGTACTAATTACTAAGAATTACAATGCCATCCGTAAACCAACAGTTATTTTCCCAATCTGGATTAAATTTGATTGCATTCATAGTTTCTCCGTCTTGTCTTTTACAAGTTGGTACAGTGTCTATGCTGATATTAGTTATAGCTCAGAAAGCTACAAGCGAGGCATTAATCAGCCTGGGTGAAGCAAGTGAAGAATTATTACGAGGCGATCGCCTACCTGTCCTTCCTTTTCCAGATGGTTATAAATTAGACAAGGATTAGAAATCATCCGTAAAACTCAAGCGTATTTTCATGATGAATGCCCAGAATATACCCCAATTACCAATTCCCTCCTACTTTAACCCTGCAAAAGTCGGTGAAGTTTGGCGTGTACCTTATCAACAACGTGCTGCTGAAGCTGAAACTTATGCCAAACAACAAAACATTCCATCAGCAGCTTTAGATAAAAACCGTATTTGTCTATTATTAATAGATGTCCAAAATACCTTTTGCATTCCCGATTTTGAATTATTTGTAGGCGGAAAAACTGGAATTGGTGCAGTTGAAGATAATCAAAGACTGTGCGAATTTATTTATCGCAACTTGGGAATAATTACCAAAATTATTCCCACACTAGATACTCACACAGCCATGCAAATCTTTCATCCTATATTCTGGGTAAATTCCCAAGGAGAACACCCAATACCTGCCGCAACCAACATTACACCCACAGATATTAAAAATGGTATTTGGCAAGTTAATCCAGCGGTTGCTAATAGTCTCAATAATGGTGATTATGACTTGTTAGCAAAACAGGCTTTTCATTATGTTCAACAACTCAGCCAAGATGGAAAATACCCGTTAACGGTGTGGCCTTATCATTCTATGTTAGGTGGAATTGGTCATGCTTTGGTTGCATCAGTAGAAGAAGCAATATTTTTCCATAGTATCGCCCGTCAAAGTCAAACCCAATTTGAATTAAAAGGGGAAAATCCGCTAACAGAAAATTATTCTATTTTACGCCCTGAAGTTTTAACAGGATTTGATAATCAGCCAATTGGACAAAAAAACACAAATTTAATTAAACAACTTTTAGAATATGATGCGGTGATTATTGCGGGACAAGCTAAAAGTCATTGTGTTGCTTGGACAATTGACGATTTATTAACAGAACTTAAACAGGTAGATCCCACCCTCACAAAGAAAATTTATCTTTTAGAAGATTGCACTTCTCCTGTTGTCGTTCCTGGTGTAGTTGACTATACGGAACAGGCTAATAAGGCATTTGCTAGATTTGCCGAAGCTGGAATGCACATTATTCAATCAACTGAAGAATTAGTCATTAGTTATTAGTCATTAGTCATTGGCTTAGGTATTTTCAAAATAGCAAGCCATTTTTACTCTTGACTCCTGAATTATTATTGTATACTAAAATGCTCAACGAAATTAAAGAATATTTACAATTACACCAAAGCCCATAAAGTCTTGACAAAACATAGAAATAATGTGTTAGCATAGGTAGCATTGACAAATATACTCTCCCAAAGTACACATCAATATACCAAATACATTAATCAGATCAAAAGGATTATGGGATGCCGACTGAAAATTTTTTTAAGTGATGAAGAAAAGTTAACTTTAGAAGAGTTGAGAAAGGCTAAGGATGTTCCTCAACGGACAAAAGACCGCGCTCAAGTTCTACTGTTGAATGCTCGTGGATTAAATAACGAACAAATTGCTCAAGGCTTAAACTGGGCAGTTTCTACAGTCCGTCAGACCCTGCATCGGTGGCGAAAGATGGGTTTAGCCGGATTATGGGATGCTCCAGGTCGAGGCGGAAAACCCCGCTATTCGGAAAATGATTTAGAGTATCTAGAAAACTGTCTATTTGAAGAACCTCAGACTTATAACTCCAAACAACTAGCCAAAAAACTAGCATCTGAGCGACAAGTTTACTTGAGTCCTGACCGACTCCGCAGAGTTCTGAAAGCCAGAGGTAAGGGGCAGGGGGCAGGGAGCAGGGGG
>NZ_JADEWA010000331.1:0-6066 GCF_015207865.1 Dolichospermum sp. LEGE 00246 | reverse complement strand
ATATTATAGTAAATAAAATATATAAGGTTAAGATTATATATGTCAGCATTAATCAACGGTATCTGAGAGTATTTCCCCCACCTTTAAAGTTTTTCCTCCTACTGTTACCTCATCATCATCAACTAATTTCCGTCCTCTCCGTGTTTCAACTATCCCATTAACTTTAACCTCACCATCAACAATCATCCATTTAGCTTGACCTCCAGTAGAGGATATGCCCGAAAACTTCAAAAACTGGTCGAGTTTAATCATTTGCTTTTACCAACTAATTAAAAAGTATCATCTATAGCAATATATCAGAATTTAGGATTTTGGCAACAAATTAAATTCTTGCAAAGCCGGTAAAAAGTTTTTATTCTCATGACTAGGACGACTGAGTTTAATTAAGGCAAACCGTTGTAAGATAGTTAGGCTTTTCCATGCCTCAATTGTAATTATCACACCTATTTCTTGAGCTTTTTCGTGGACACTGTGAGGAATAGTGGTAACATCTACCCATGCTGGATTAGCTTCAATTGGTAATTCAGCTACAGGTTTACCAGTCAGTTGCAGTACCAACTCTTGAATATAATGTCTATAATCATGAATTTGAATATCTGTATCACAAGGTAATGTCATTAAATTTTGACGTGATTCTTGATTCATCAGATTCCATTGGGCTAATTTCAGCTTAATACCGCAAGTATCTAGTTTGTAGCGCACTTGCATAGAAATACAACGCCAAGAATCAATAAAATCCGCTTCAAATTCAAAAAATTCTGTCATAAAATTGGTGATAATTATAAAATATAGATTTATATAGCAATCCTAAACAAGATGTATTCATGTAACGTGCCGTAGGCATACATTTCTCCTTTTCTCTTCCTCTGTGATCTCTGTGCCTCTGTGGTTCGTTAAAAACAAAATATAATATGTAGCTATTATAAATGATTTATGAGAAAATACAGTTAATTTTTATTAAATAGAATCCAAACATCATGAATATTGATTCCCGGTATGATGTTACGACTATTGTTTTAGCAGGTGGTAAAAGCACTCGCATGGGTAGAGATAAAGCCTTAATTCCCATAGGCGGTGTACCCATGTTGCAATTAATTTGTAGTATTGCAGAAGCTTGTACTGATAAAGTTTATATCGTCACTCCTTGGCCAGAACGTTATCAAAAATTGCTCACACCTAACAGTAAATTTATTCCAGAAGTTCCTTTACCTGAGGAAACTGGCAATGAACCTCGAACACATGGACCACTTGTAGGTTTTATGCAAGGGTTAGCAGCAGTGGACACAAATTGGGTTCTGTTATTAGCTTGTGATTTACCAAATTTGCGACTAGAAATATTACAAGATTGGATATCTCAATTAGAGACAATTCCAGACCATAAAATAGCGGCTTTGGTACAAAATAATCAAATTTGGCAACCTTTATGTGGTTTTTATCGCCGTCGTTGTTTACCGGAATTAATTCAGTATATTGCACAAGGTGGACGTTCTTTTCAGCAGTGGTTAAGGTCTGAGAATGTCGAAGTATTGCCTTTGGAAGATCCCGAAATGCTATTTAATTTTAATAGTGCTGTGTAAGTATTTATTTAGGCTCACTATAGTTAGTTTTTGGTAAATAAAATAATTGGTAAAATAGTGATACTAAAATCAGTTAATGCGGTGATAACTGAGTTGTAACTATTATGAATATGCGTAATTTCTCTCTAGGATTTTTAGAATAAATTGCTTTATAGTAAGAATAATTGACTCAATTTCCCAACCGATTAGAATCAGCCAATTATGATATCTAGTATTACAGATTTAGCAGTAAAAGCTGCTATTGCATCCATATCTTCCGAGTCAGCAACAACAGCAGAAAAAATC
Source organism: Dolichospermum sp. LEGE 00246 (assembly GCF_015207865.1). Lineage (NCBI taxonomy): Bacteria > Bacillati > Cyanobacteriota > Cyanophyceae > Nostocales > Aphanizomenonaceae > Dolichospermum > Dolichospermum sp. LEGE 00246. The sequence continues at coordinate 4,204 of NZ_JADEWA010000331.1, read as the reverse complement.
CAAATGCTGATAGAAATTGGCACAGGCTTTCAAAAAAAGCCGAAAACAGCCCAAGATTTACACAATGCAATCGGGCTATTTGAGCGTGCATATCAGATGTGTGGCGGGGAGGATCTTTTACTGAAGGCACGGGCTAAGGTGGGCATTGCAGGGACATTACAGATGATTCCTGATGGGGATTCCCAACTTCTGCAACAAGCACGGGCAGATTATGAAGAAGCTTTGCCCATTTTACAACAATTGGCAACGGCGGAGGAAGTAGCCGCAGTGCAGATGAATTTGGGATTGGTTTTACAATCTCTTGTTCCCTATAATTTAGCCCAGATAACTGAGAGTATTCATGCTTATCATCAGGCTTTGCGGGTGTTTACTTGGGAAGATTACCCCCAAGAATATGCGATTTTGTATAATAACATAGCGATCGCCTATCTTTCCATGCCCATGTCATCGGCACAAGAATCTTTACGTCAAGGTTTAGCAGTTCAATCCTTTGAAATTGCCCTCAAGCATATTAACATAATTGACCATCCTAGAGAGTATGCAATGTTGCAAAATAATTTAGGAAATGCCTTACAATATCTAGTGAGTTCCCATCCTGTAGAAAATAATTTACGCGCTGTCTTAGCCTATGATGAAGCTTTAAAAGTGCGTAATCTTCAAGATACACCGTTAGAATATGCTAATACAATTTCTAACAAAGCTAACCTCCTCTTCAACTTACCCGATGACCTCGAAAAACCAGAATTAGGGAATCCCCAAAATCTCTTAAAAGCAGAAGAATACTATCAAGAAGCTTGGCGAATATTTACAGAACATAAGCAATTAGAACAAGCCGAAATAGTAGCCAAAGCCCTACAAGATTTAACCGCAGAAATCCAGGCATTTGCTTTAAATTAACCCCAAAATAGGAGAATGACTATGTTTGATTTAGTTAATGATCCAGGATTTGTCAAATTCTTGCATAGTTTAAATACAGAATTAAATCTCACCACAGGATTTACTTGGTTAATCATCGCAGCAATTTTATCAATGATTGGTGGTGCAATTGGCGGAATTATCCTTGCGGGTAAAGATATAGGATATCAATTTGCAGCCACAATTGGTAGTTTATTTGCACCAGCAGGAGTAATTCCTGCGGTAATTTTAGGGTTATTTATCCTGAATTTATTAGCCAATCATTAGGAGCATATATGTTAGAATTAAGTTGGTTTTCTGTTAAGTTATTTTTCAAGGGTAAACTATTCCGTGACCCCATATATTTTCTGCGTCAAACTATTATTGCTAGTGGTATTGGCACGGTTATATTAGTATTATTAGCACAAGCATCAATTCCTCTTTGTATTCCCATTAGTGTAGCTAGTTTAACGACAGGTGCAATTATGCCCTTTCTCTTGCAAGATTTTAAAATGAAATGAGGTTTTAATAATCTCTCTAAATAAATCCGTAGGGGCGCAGGGCCTGCGCCCTAAACTAATTTCAAAATAACCAATAGACATCTCCGAAAATTAAATACGCGTGACATAAAACCCCTGTAGAGACGTTCCATGGAACGTCTCTACAATCTTTACCGGAGATGTCTAATTAACCCCAGATAAACCCATAAAAATAATGAATAATCTTGAAGAATTGATTACAGATATCAGTCGGTTTGAAGCGATTATTGCTAACTGGGATGAAAGTCAACGTTGTGTAGCTGTGGGGTTACAAAGAGCAATTGAATCTCTACATAAAGCAGCACTAACTAATTTAATTAAAAGTCTTAAACAAGAAAATATATTAGCCTTACGTCATGCTGTAGATGATGAAATTGTTTATGCAGTTTTGTTATATCACGATTTAGTTAAACCGCCATTATCAGAACGTATCCAAACAGCATTAGCAGAAATTCGTCCCAGCTTACAAAGTCCACCTCAGAATGAATTCTGATAGCCTGCGTGGCGAAGCCATGGCTAATATCAAAAGTCAGCTTTAGCTGACTATACTCAAAACGGCTAGAAGCTGGACTTTTTTATCATACAAAGAACAAGGTTCAAAGCCTCTCCAGTATTAAATATTATTCCTTTTCCCTCTCCTCTTAGGAGAGGGTTAGGGAGAGGTGCAAAGGAGAGGTTTACCAGAGGGGTTTCATATTTGGTTAATCTTCCACATCAAACCATACAGGAGAAATATCATCAACCTGTCCATTATAATTAATAGTAATTTCCTGACCTTCCCGAATATATTTATAAGCAACAATATCAATGATATTTTTCGCAAAATTCTTAATATAAAGTGCATTGGGATGATAAGAATGATTAAAAAGAGAAGCAAAACCTAAACCTATTGCCCCGCTTTCTCCATGCCAACCAAAATAATAATTTAATAACACCGTCTTAGTAATTAACTTAACTTGCTGTTTAGGAATAATAATCACAGGGGATGTTTCAATTAAATCTCCTTTAGCAAACTCTTGCTGGGCAAATATACCTCTACCTTTAGTCTCTGTATCACGAAATACTAGCATATAGCAATTCTGTCATGGATAAGAATGATTTTTGACTAGCCACTACAGATAAACGCAGAGAAAATAAATATCAGATCCCCGACTTCTGAACATTGTTTGATAGTTTATAAACATGATTACAAAAGAAGTCGGGGATCTTGGCTGCTATAGCTACTATAAGGTCAATGATCAAAGATGTAGTCATAATTTCCGTAAATTTTAATTTTCTGTGCGAAGTTGATAATATTCATGTTATTATAAATATCCCATGCTAACTATCATTGGTTGTGGCAATCTGAATCGGAATGATGATGCTGTTGGCGTAATTATTGCCCAACGTTTACAGCAACATCTCGCCCAAAATCCTCACCCCAACATCCGCGTTTTTGATTGTGGAACTGCGGGAATGGAAGTGATGTTTCAAGCGAGAGGTAGCGAAAGATTAATTATTCTTGATGCTAGTTGCACAGGTTCAGAGGCAGGTGCTATATTTAGAGTCCCAGGGAATGAACTAGAAGCACTGCCCGAACCTAGTTACAACTTACATGATTTTCGTTGGGATCATGCCTTGGCTGCTGGGAGAAAAATCTTCTTAGATGATTTTCCCCAAGAGGTGACAGTCTATTTAATTGAAGCTGAAAATCTGGATTTTGGACTGGAATTAAGTCCTATTGTGCAACGTTCTGCTAATTTAGTTTTTGCCGAACTAATTATAATTATCCAACAGAATGTGATGGCTTAATCAACAATCTCAAATCCTCAATTACATCAGATCCAATCACGATAAACTGGCAACTCATCTACTCTCATTTCAAAGGGTACAGTTTGAATGTCGGGAGGACAAACCCGGATTTTGGCACTACTAACAATGCCATAAAGAACATTTGCCATAGGGACAATTTGTTGCAAAATTTGCCAGTTAGTAACTTGGTCAGGGCATTCAATTACTAAAGTCAAAATACTCGCGTGAGTTGTGGTATACCAACGACAATTAGACAACAAACTATGAATAATGCGATCGCATCCTTCATAAAAGTATTTGCTAATTGAATGTTCCAGTTGTTGCCGAAGCATAATATCTGCTGATGTTGGCTGTATAGGGTGCTTATCATCAGCATGGAATTCAGGTTCTGTTGTCGCCATTTCCCGTTATTTTCCTATTTATTTACCAATTGCCATTGCGTACAAGATGTCCTTATTGGTTTCTAGAAAGGACTGGGTTTCATCATCATAGAAAGCACCAATACCACTCCAATCTATTCCCCAATAGTTGCTAAATAAATACACTCCCTGTCCGACAAATCCGGCTAATTGCATAGCAGTTTGATAACTCAAATAATCGGACACAAAAAACTCTCGTCACAGCACAATCTCTAGCCATAGCTTGATTGATGTACAAATAACCTGTTTTTTCCCGAAAGTTACCTGCTTTAATGAGATGTGTATTTTTATATAACCCTGGTGAAATTCCCTCGATATCATGCACCACTGAGTAAATTTCTATTTCCTCAAAATTCTCTGTTGGGATTGGTTGTTGAACTGCTTACAAAATTTGCCAATAGATATTTTGAGGAATAGACTGCTTTTGAAAACGCCTAAGAGGTTGTTTGAAAAGTATCAGATGAAACCCATAATCTCCAAAAACCTAACCCCCCTGCCCCCCTTCCCTACCAGGGAATGGGGTTTTCAAAGCCTCTCCCCGCGTCGGGGAGAGGTTTGGAG
>NZ_JADEWA010000330.1:0-6100 GCF_015207865.1 Dolichospermum sp. LEGE 00246 | reverse complement strand
GTAAATAGGAATATTTATTTCATCTTGAAAAAAATCAAATACCTCTGTTAACTGAGGATGATTATTTTGTGCAGCATGAGATATAAATAAAGAATTAGAACGAACAAATCTTTGAATACGCTTTTTTTCCCCTTTTAATCCTTTACCAAAAGACCATTTATAACCTTCATCTGTTTGTAGTTCTGGATTATCTGGTAGATATTCACGAGAAAACCAGTTTTGTTGAATTTCATTTGGATAAGCAATTAACCACTCTTCAAATACTCGTTCTCGATTTAAAGAAACTCCATATTCATAACGAATATCATCATGAATAAAAATCACTTCAAAACTACTAGGCTTTTTTGCTGATTCACTATTTAATCTAAATGGTTCAATAGGTAATTTATCACCAGTTTGCATTCTACTAGCTGAGTTAATTACAAGATTTTTCAGAACTTGTATAGCTTTGAGTAAATTACTTTTACCGGAAGCATTTGGACCATAAATAACAGCACTTGTAACTAAGCGTAAATCATTATTGTTAGGGATAGGAAAAGTATTATTATTTAGCATGGTTTTATCATCAGCAGCTACCATACTCAATGTTTGCTTTTCTTGGATGGAACGATAATTTTCTACGCTAAATTCTACAAGCATGACTTTATTCTTAGTTGGTTATCCGTCTATAACCCACAAATTATTATAAATAGTAAAAATTATACTTTTTGTACTGTGCTAATGTCTAGTTGATAGCAACTTTTATTTGTGGGGTTATTCAAGCATACATAAATAATGAACAAATAGCTCTAGTTATAAAACTAAAGCTATTATCAATGTGTGGAAATTCAGAAAATTTTACTTACTAAAACTGTAAATGTGCTGTGTGTGCAAATTATCTTGCAAAGATGAAGGGAGGACACCATCAGAGAAAGTTTGCCTGTCTAATTGTACCTGCAAATTACTCAAAGGATCACTACCGGTCGCAATCAGAAATTCCATTTTCTGAATATAGGGTAAAGTGGCGATTTCATCTAAAATCTGACAGATTGCTTGCAGGTAAGGATGGTCTTTTTGTTGATACCAATTGGATTCAGCAATATTAGCTTGATCAAAACCTAAATGCACAGTCAAAGATGGTTGATCAAATAAAGCGATTCCCAAGGGACGGGCTTCTTCCTGTAACAATAAATGCTGATTTTTTGATAAAAACCGTAATTTCTCTAGCCGTTCATAGCGTTCGGTGACGGATTCTGGCTCATCTTGCCAATGTATTGCTACTGTGACTAGATAAGTTTGTAACAACATATGCCCCAATTTCTTGGCTTTGGTAGCTAGGTAATAGGAATTAAAATCATTAGACTCAATTAAGAGGGGAACACGATCTACGACTTCTAAGCCATAACCTTTGACACCAGCAATTTTTCGGGGATTATTGGTAATGAGACGGATTTTTTTGATGCCCAAATCCATGAGAATTTGCGCCCCCATGCCATAATCACGCAAATCAGCGGGAAACCCTAACCTTTCATTGGCTTCGACGGTATCTAAGCCCATATCTTGTAAAGAATAGGCTTTTAGCTTGTTAACTAAGCCTATGCCCCGCCCTTCTTGACGCAGGTAAACAACGACACCTTGACCTGCATCCTCAATCATTTTTAATGCGGCTTGCAATTGCATCCGACAGTCGCAACGCAAAGATCCTAAAGCATCGCCTGTTAAACATTCCGAGTGCATTCGCACCATGACGGCTTCATCTCGGAAATTTGCGGGATCTCCCTTGACAATGGCAACGTGTTCTGTATTATCTAGGGTGTGACGGTAGCCGTAGATATCAAATTGACCAAATTGGCTGGGGAGTTTGGTGATGATTTCTCTATATATTAGGCGATCGTTTTGGAGACGATAACTGATTAAATCGGCAATGCTAATAATTTTGAGGTGATGATTTTTGGCATATTCGACTAACTGATTTAATCGCGCCATTGAACCATCGGGGTTTTGAATTTCACAAATTACCCCGGCTGGGTACAGTCCCGCCAATCGGGATAGGTCTACAGCGGCTTCTGTGTGTCCTGCCCGTTTGAGTACGCCTCCCGGTCTAGCCCGCAGGGGAAAAATATGACCTGGACGGCGTAATTCTTCCGGTTTGGTGCCTGGGTTGAGGGCGACTTGAATCGTACGGGCGCGGTCTTCGGCGGAAATGCCGGTACTAACGCCTAAATGGGGTCCGGCATCAATACTAACTGTAAAGGCGGTTTGGTTAGTATCCGTGAGTGTGCTGACCATTAATGGTAAGTCTAGTTCATCAAGGCGATCGCCTGTCATTGCCAAACAAATCAGCCCTCTGGCTTCTACAGCCATGAAGTTGATCATGTCCGGGGTGGCAAATTGGGCGGCGCAAATTAAATCGCCTTCATTTTCTCGATTTTCGTCATCTACGACAACGATGACACGACCAGCTTTGAGATCGGCCAAAGCGGCATCAATAGAATCAAATTTAAAGGTTTGGGTAATATTAGACTGTGACACAGAAAATTTCCAGCTATCAACGTAAAGTTTTTTAACAATTTCTTATTCTAAATTGTAGCTTGTTTATGGGAATTAGGGATTTTGTGAGATAACTAAGTAGGTTAGCATTGAAAATCGTCGTTATGACAAGGCAAGAGGCAAGAGGCAAGAGGCAAGGGTGAAGAGGGTTTGGGCGATTTTACTTTTCGTTACATATTTCGGTTTTTTTCCGTTCACCTACTTAAACTGTTACTTGACAGTAAAATAGTTCATATATACTATTAATAGTTTAGAGTCCCGTATATACAGATTATTAAGCTATGAATTTCCATGATATAAGTAAATTACTAGGTAAACCCTACTTTCAAGCGTCTAATTGTCTCATTTACAATTTAGATTGTTTAGAGGCAATGAAAATTTTACCAGATGAATCAATTAATTTAACTGTCACAAGTCCGCCGTATAATATTGGCAAGGAATATGAAAATTTATTACCATTGGACGATTATATAAATTGGTGTGAAAAATGGATAACAGAAGTTTATCGTCTGACTTTATGTGATGGAGCTTTTTGGCTAAATTTAGGTTATTTATCCATTAAAAATCGTGCTAAAGCAATTCCTATTTCCTATTTGCTTTGGGATAAAATTCCTTTTTATTTAATTCAGGAAATTGTTTGGAATTATGGTGCTGGTGTTGCTGGAAGTAAGTTCTTTTCACCTAGAAATGAAAAATTTTTGTGGTATGTGAAAAATTCAGAAGCTTATACTTTTAATCTTGACGATATTCGTGATCCTAATGTTAAATATCCCAATCAAAAAAAGAATGGTAAAATCAGGGTTAATCCTTTAGGTAAAAATCCCACTGATGTTTGGGAATTTCCGAAAGTAACTTCTGGACAAAACCGATCTTCAAAAGAAAGAACACCACACCCAGCACAGTTTCCATCTTCTGTCATTCAAAGAATAATTCAAGCATCTTCAAATCAAAATCAAATTGTCCTAGATCCATTTCTGGGTTCGGGTACTACTGCTATGGTAGCTTTAAATTTAAATCGGTTAGTAATTGGTTTTGAAATTCGTCAAGATTATTGTGATATTGCTGCTAATAGAATTGAAACTTTTTTGAAAGAACAAAGTTGTCAAGTAGAACAAATGTCTTTATTTCTATAAAGGTATTTTTGTATTTTTAAGTTAACCACCACCAAACACTATTTATTATGTTTTTACCCAGCGCAAATTTTTCAATCCCCGAATTCAATTTAAGTATATTGTGATATTTTTCCTGCGCTTTGGCTTTTTTAACAGTTTGATTATTACCTTGATAATCACTTAATTCCTGAATAATTTTGATTCCTTCCTTATTCATCTCTTTCGCAATTACATCACCAACTTTACATAATAAATTAACAGGAGAATCTAAAATATATTCTCCTGTTATTGTAAAAAGTTTATGCTCATAAACTTTTTGATCTAAACCAGATGCCTGACCTGTTGCTGATTTTTGTGCATTCCAATCTTCATGGTCTATCCAACCAAATCTTAATAATGTTAAACTTTGCTGGTAGAAATTAGCTGTAATATAATAACCAGACTTTTCTTTTTTAGTAAGCTCCCCATTATTTTCATCTTTTGCTTTTTGACCATAGCTGCGATTTCCAAAAATTTTTGTGCCAAGCTGACCAGAAGTTTTTATCTCTATTGAATATCTTGTATCCTTTAGATAAACAATATCTTTTTCATCTTTACTTTGTGTTCCTCTCCATTCCTCTGGATAACGCTTTTGCAATTCTTTGGCAAAGAGTTTTTCAAAAAAATAACCCACCATAATAGCTGGTGGATCAATTTCTGCCAGGCTCAAATATGTGTCTTCCTCTCCTATTTTTGTTTGCCATAAAAGCTGCCAACTCTTTAAAGCAACCTCTCTAATAACATTTGGCTTGAGAGGATGTTCTTCTATCAGTTCTTTTGTTTTATCTGCCCATTTTTCAACTGGAATACTGGCATAAGGCAATACCATTTAGTCTAAACCTTTTAATAATTCACTGGGTGACATTCCCAAAGCCTGAGCAATACGGATAATATTTAACAAAGCAATATTTCTTTCACCACGTTCAACACCACCGATGTAGTTGCGATGTAGTCCTGACAGTTCTGCTAACTGTTCTTGGGAAAGATTTTGTGCTTTTCTGATTGTGCGAATGTATTCGCCAAACTTTTGAAGTTGAGAATTTTCAGTCACATAAAAAACATAATCCTTAGTGGTACTGATTTTCTACACACTATGAGTGTGATTGTTTTTTAAAGATATTTGTGATTATAGGTACGCTAAAAGATACTCTTTGCTATACAATGCAGCGAAAGTTCAATAATAAAGTCATCAGTAATTAGCTACTAGCTTGACTGCTGATGACTGATAATAGATAACTAAAAGTGGATAAGGATTTAATGTCATGGGAAATTTAAGACGCGTACCAGTTGGAATTGTTGGCGCGTCAGGGTATGGCGGAGTGCAGCTAGTCCGACTGCTGATGGATCATCCTGAAGTGGAAATTGTTTATTTAGGTGGTGAAAGTAGCGCGGGTAAATCCTTTGCTGACCTGTACCCACATTTCGCTAATATAGTGAATTTGCCCATTGAGGCGGTAGAACCGGAAGTTATTGCTAGTCGTTGTGAAGTGGTATTTCTGTCTTTACCGAATGGACTAGCTTGCCAAATTGCTCCTCAACTTATAGAAAAAGGTTGTAAAGTCCTGGATCTGAGCGCTGATTATCGCTTTGGTAATTTGAAAACTTATACAGATTGGTATGGTACAGAAAGAAGCGATCGCTCGACAGCAGCCACAGCAGTATATGGTTTACCAGAATTGTACCGCGATCGCATTGCCGAATCAAATCTAATTGGCTGTCCCGGTTGCTATCCTACGGCCAGTTTACTGGCATTGTCCCCACTTTTAAAACAAGGTTTAATAGTTCCCGAAACAGCCATTATTGATGCCAAATCTGGAACATCTGGGGGCGGTAGACAAGGTAAAATTAACCTGTTGTTAGCCGAAGCTGATAACTCACTGGGTGCTTATAACGTCGGTAGACACCGCCACACCCCAGAAATTGAGCAGATTTGTAGTGAATTGGCAGGGCATGAAGTAAAAATCCAATTTACACCCCATCTTATCCCGATGGTGCGGGGGATTTTAGCCACTGTGTACGCCACCATGCGCGACCCTGGTTTAGTCCGTGATGACCTCATTACCATCTATAACGCCTTTTACCGTAATTCCCCTTGGGTGAAAATCTGCAATAGTGGCACTTATCCCCAAACAAAATGGGCGTGTGGCAGTAACAGTTGTTACATAGGTATAGAAGTTGACCCCCGCACCGGGCGCGTTATCGTCATGTCAGCCATTGACAACCTGATTAAAGGCCAAGCCGGACAAGCAATTCAGTGTATGAACCTGATGTTAGGCTGGGATGAAACCTTGGGATTACCTAAAGTTGGGTTTTATCCATAAAAGGGAACAGGGAACAGGGAACAGGGAACAGAAGGCAAGAGGCAAAAGTTAATATTCTCCCCCTGCTTCCCCTGCTTCCCCTGCTTCCCCTGCTTCCCC
>NZ_JADEWA010000329.1:0-6107 GCF_015207865.1 Dolichospermum sp. LEGE 00246 | reverse complement strand
CTTTTGTGAACAATTAATTTTTTAATCATATCGAATTTTCTCTTTCTTTCAGTCCCGTTACGAAGTTCCACTTTCTCACTCCATGCCCAGCTTAATGCTACTTACTATCATTAAGCCTCTTACCCTTCGAATGATTTTTAGTTATTATGTACTACTCGCTAGGCTTTTTTGATATGTGACAGTTCAGGGTGCGGAATGTGGGTTGTAGATAGCGTCTCGAATCCCTTGTGGGACTAAAAAATTGTTATAATGCCTAAAGACTCTTCCCTGTTTCCTGTTCCCTTGTCATAAGGACAATTTTTAACGCCAACCTACTTAGAACGTGAACGTTCGCAAAGCAATGGAATGGAACGCGCTATTGTTTAATAGCGTAGCCATATCAAGATTTACAGGATTTAAGGATTGACAGAATTTTATGGCATTTAGCAATTATAAAAGTATTAGTTCAGTCATTAAAAAGTTTCAAATCAAGTATGTGCAATCTAATTTTATGTTGGAAGTAGAATTTCCGGCTAAGGAATCTTTTAAGGAGGAATTAGATTTGCTATTTACAGATGGAGTTATTGATAATTCCGAAGATGCTATTTGTGAAAATCTCATTTATCCAGTATTGAAAGAAGTATGGAAACCTTACCGAAGTAAATTAACTCTTTGGAGTCATGAAGCATTAGCTTATGATGAGGATTTATCAGGTATTCCTGATTATACTGTAACACAGCGAAACTCTCTAAGTACAATTGTTTTTGATAAACCTTATTTTTTGATGGTTGAAGCTAAACAAGACAAATTTGAAGAAGGTTGGGGTCAGTGTTTAGCTGAAATGATCGCAATTCAGAGAATTAATGATGATTTTGTTAGTGATGTTTTTGGAATTGTTTCTAACGGAAAAATATGGCAATTTGGAAAGTTGGTTGGTGATGTATTTACTCGAAATAAAAATCTGTATATGATTCAAGATTTAGATAAATTATTTGCTGCGGTGAATTATATTTTCCAACAATGTGAATTAAAAATCCAAAAACATTAAAATAATTTCTCGTTCCGATCTCTCGTTCCAATCTCTCGTTCCCATACTCTGTATGGGAATGAATTCTAGAAGGCTCTGCCTTCAAAAACAGTGAAATCTGGAGTCAGATCCTCTGTGATAGCATTCCCAGTCGGAGACTGGGAACGTTACGCTATATTATTTTTGACTTTTGACTTCCGCCTTGCGGTACTAGGCTATTTACAAGACTATATGGACATTATTCACACCCATTTTCAGCTAATTTTTTAGGTGTGAGCGTTCACGTTCGCCTGTCTCGTATCTCTTGCGGCACTGAAGGAAAGAGATAATTGCAGCGATAGCGAGGCGCGACATAGGAATCGCTCTGTGTTTGAGATGGATGCACAGATGAAAGAAATAAGTACTTAGTCACCCTCATAATTTGGCTAAGGTATTGATTGTTATTCATATTTTCTTGCACTTAAGTGGTTGGCTTTGGTTATCTTGGCTATCAATCGGGTTTAAAAACTAGGGAAAACAGGCGTTGTCTGTGGTGCAGGTAAGATAAAAGGAGGTGGAACTGTAGGTTCAACTTTTTTGATGACTGCGATCGCAAATGCTTTTTCTTGAGGCTGCTGCTTACCCAATTTATCATTAACTTGCAGTTTAATTTGAGATGGTAGGGCTGAATTTACCTCTAGTGATTTTGAGCCAACTGCTGGCACATTACCAAAGGGATCAAGTTTCACTTGAATATCTTCCCCCTCTACTCGCCAAGACAAAATAGCTGTTGCTCCCTCTTTTAACTCCTGATTGGGTTGTTCACTACTATTAAGTGTGAAAGAAACAATTCTAAATGGTTTTGGTAATATTTCAATTGCTGATTCAGTCTTTTTAAGACTACTCCTATCACTGTCGTTATTGGGCAAAGCTTTAATTTCAAAAGTGAATCTACCAGCTTTTAATAAAGATATAGGTATATTTCTACATTCTAATTGTTGATTTTCTGTTTTTGCACATAGATTCTGAAGCTTAGAATCAAAAATCATATTACCTTGATTATCTTGATTAAAACGATAAACACCTAATATACCTACTGATGTACCATCTTCTGCCTTTCCAGTTATTTGAATTTCCTTCAGCAGCAAAGGACGAGAAATTTTCCAACTTAAATTAATATTATTACCTTTTGTATACTGAGGTCTATCTGTCTTGAACTCTGAAACTTCAGCTATTTCTTTTTCGCTAATTTCAACTTGTTTGATTTGTGGTGCAGTTTTCGTATCTTGAGAGAAGAACAACGCACCTTTACGATAAGATGCTTGTAATTCAAAACTATACTTTCCTTTCTTTTTCACTCCTGTTGAAAAATTATCACAACTCAAGTATTCTTTTTCCGGTTGACAAGGTAGTTTATTGCCCTGTGTGTCTTTAAGAGTGTCTTTACTAAAGTAATATTTCGTTTGGTTTCCTGCAATTGTCAGTAGCACGCTTTGTAAATTTTGATAGTTTCTAATCTTCCAACTTAACTTGACTTCGTTATGTTTATCTTCAGTTTTAGGGCTACTCGTAAAGAATTCTTCTAATATTACAGGGTCAGGGTTTAAAAGCCGCCAAATGATGAAACTTATCCCACCGAATAATCCTAAACATACTAAAATTAATAATAAAAATTGCCACCAAGGGCGAGGTTTCCAGATAAAACTTAGTTGAGGTAAAGTATTATTTAGAGGTAAATTATTTTTGTCTTGAATCTGGGCTTGAAAGTTGATAACTAGCCCTCCACCCGACCAAGGTCTGCGCCACCAAGGTCTAGGTTTTACTGTGAGATTAGACGTATAATTCTTATTAGGCAATAACCTAATTTCACTAGGCTCAAATTTATAATTATAAAGTGCTTCTTCATCTCGACTTTCCAGGGCAAACTTTAATTCACGCACCACATTTCCCTGGTTAGTTAATGATAATTCATACTTGGCAGGGCTGCGACTTACTTGTGCCAAAATGGTCTGTAACTGTACATCTAAACGATAAATTGTCGGAATTTGTGTGTAGACCAAATCTAACAGCACCAAGTCGGGAGAGTTTTCCGAATGTAAGCGAATAGTCGGCGAATAAATTCCGGCTAAGGAATCTCCAGGTGGGTGGAATGTCAGGAAAATTTGGCCTTGAGAACGGGGATTGAGTGATAGTGCAGTGACTTCAGATAGTCCTGTTCCCTCGGCTCCAGTTGTAGGATAATTTATAGTAAACCAATCTTCATCTAAATCTAGGCAAGTGATGCGGAAACGGTCTACAAGGTTGGAGCGATTTTCCACTATCACTCCAATTTGCAAAGGTTGACTCGGATTTAAAATTAGGGGTTTATTAGTATTACTACTAGGCTTGAGTGAAAAAGTCGGATCATTGATGCGAATGACAGTTTGTTCTTTGATCTGAACTTTTAGTTGCATTGGAAAGTTGATCGGAGTATCTTGCGGATAATGCTGGGGAGCATCTACCACTAGAGTATAGTCATAGGTTCCTGGTAAAGCATCATGAGGAATGTGCAACTGAAATTTAACTTCGTCGCTAGTCTGTTGAGGAGCGATCGCCAAACTTTCTTGAGGAGAAACAGACCACCCCATAAGATTGGTAAATTGGTCATCAAAACTAAAATACAAGTCAACCACAGCACTCTGGTTTCCCTGATTAATGACTACCACATAAAGTTCAATCGTATCTCCTGGCATCCCAAATTGCATACCAGTTGGGTTAATAATAATTTGCAATGGACTGGTTTGAGCTTGCATACAATCAAATTCCTTACTTGATACGGTTTAGTTTGACTTGAAAATCTTCGCCACCAGTCACAATCATATTATTGATTAAGTCAACACTATTGATACCTTTGGAACTTTGGTAAATCATTTGACCTTTAGCTGCCTTTGTTTTGTTTAGTTTATATGTCTCAGTTAAATGCCAAACAATAACTTCTCCATTATTTTCCCCACTAGCAAGCAAGCGTCCATCTTCACTAAATTTTAGAGTTTGTACTGGCCTTCCTGACCTTACTTGCCAACTATCTAATAGCTGACAATCAACTTCGGTAATTGGTTTCTGGGCGCTGGCATTGTTAACAGTTTGGCATTGATTTAAATTCCAAATATTAATATAGCCATCGGAATCACCAGTTGCTAAAATTTTTTCTGGTGATTTAGGTACAAAATCTACTGCCCAAACATATTTGTCTCTTTCTGTTGAACCGCCTGTTTTTTCTAATTTCTGCACTGATAAATTCCGCAGTTGATTATCAGGCTGACTGGGATTAAATGAACCAAATAAAAAACGCTTATAGTTTCCTGCTATCACTAGGGTTTTATCATCAGGACTGAGAGTTAAAGTGCGAGCTTCAAAAGGTAATTTGAATTGAAGAGTTTTGAGGTTAATAACTTGTTGCGGTTCTTGCTGAAATTGATGATTAACAGAGGTTCTTGACCATAGTCTTAATTGACCACTGCCGTAACCACTAAATAAATACAGTGAATTTTTAGTAAATGCTAAACCAAAGACCCTGTCACCTATTTCTGGGTCTTTAAGTTCTTGTGTTTTGTTGCTATTAGATACATTCCAAAGTTCAATTACACCATTTTTTAGCCCAACTGCCACAAGATTATTATCTACGGGCATCAAGCGTAAAACTTCCACAGAAGCATCGGTAATTGCTAACAAGCCGCTAGGTTTTTGTGCTTTACCACAAGCATTCGGTAGTCCTTGATAAGTGAATTTTCCTGGTTCTAAACTGTTGTTGTTGCGATTAATGTTCCAAAATCTTAATGTGCAATCGTTTGAGCCACTGAGAACAGAGGCACCGTTACCACTAAAAGCCACAGAAGTTACAGAACCAGTGTGCATAATTGGCTCTGCTGTGAGTAGTAATGCTAACAGTAATGCTATTAGTCCCAGAATCGCAAACTGTAACCAGATGGGAATAATCGGGAGTCTATGTAATTCTAGAGTTTGGGTGGCGGGGTCTGTAGTCCCCAAACGTTGGTCAGATAATTCGGCTTTGGCTTCTAATAGCAAAGTTTTTGCTAATCCTACCCAATGGCGTTTTGTTTGAACATTGAGGAGAACTTTAGTTGTTTCTCCTAAATGCAAACTTGCTGTTTCTGGAACAGTTTTGTAAGTACATTTTCGCCAATCCTTACCCTGAATATTAATATTAATTTCTTGATAGAGGTTGCTGACATTTTTGAAGATTAACTCAAAGGTAGCTGTATCAGACTTCCAGTTAGGCAGCCATCTGGAATGGCTGGGAATTATTTGGCGCTTGTTTGTGGTAGAAAACTCGACAAAACCTACAGGTAAAACTGTTATGTTTCCTGCTACACTAGCTGGGTGTCCATTATTAGTTTTAGCCTCAATAGTAAACGGATAGTTTTGACTAGGTGATTGAACTACAGATGGTGGTTGGCATTGGAAAATTACTTCTGTGTAACCACCTGGATCTAGAGAAAATCGTTTTTCTGCATTACTAATCAACCAAGATGAATCAACACCAACAAAACGCAATGTCACAATCGTTGTTTGTTGACCCAAATTTCTAACTCGCACTGGGATATCTACAGTATTACAAGGATAGACTTGGAATTCTCGTACAGGCAGTTCTAAACTTAAGAGTGTAGGTTGATTATCTCGCTCAATTTTCAGGCGCAGCAGTAGCCTGCGTTCTCGTCTTAGCTGTGGTGAAAAAATTGTTATCGTTAGGTTGACAGTACCTACAAATCCAATGATTGGTGTATTAAGAATAAATACTTGAAACTCCGTACTACTTCCTGGTGGTTTAGCGGCAGCTACCTCTGGTTCAAGTTTATACCAGCGATATTCTGAATTGCGTTGCTCTCCTGCGGCTGTAATTTCTATTTGAAAATTAGCAAATTCGCTACTGTCGTTGTTGACAGTGATTGTAAAGGTAGCAGGAGTAGTACCTGGTGTAAAGGTTAGATTTTGGGTAGACAGGCTGGCATTTATTAAACTATTTTCCATATTATTAACCGCTGTTTCGCACATTTTTTGATGATTCAATAGACCTATATAACCTGAATTTGTCACAAAGAGATTTAAAAAGAAGGTTAGAGAC